>JBFLZB010000104.1 GCA_040756475.1 Thermodesulfobacteriota bacterium | reverse complement strand
CGCCCTGCTCGGCCTGCGCTCCCCCACCCGGGCGCTCCTCGCGCTTCTCCCGGCGGCCCTTGCCTCCGGAGCGACCTTCGGTCTCCTGGGCCTCCTGGGGATTCCCCTCAACCCCATGAACTTCGTCGCCGTGCCGCTGGTCCTGGGCCTGGGGATCGACGACGGCCTCCACCTGGTCACCCAAGCGTGGAAGCGGCCGGAGCAGCCCATCGCAGCCATCCTGGCCGAGAGCGGGTGGGCCGTCACATGTACCACGGCCACGACCCTCGCGGGCTTCGGCGCCCTGCTCACGGCCCGGCACGGGGGACTGGTGTCCCTCGGCGGCCTCGTGTGCCTGGGGGTAGCTCTGTCCTGGGCCGCCACGGTCGTCGTGCTCCCTCCCCTGCTGCGGTGGGAGCGCGGGGGGCGCCCGTGAGCGTGCGCCGGCGGCACCCCCTCAACCACCCCTGGATGTACCGGGGCGGCGTCGCCCTGGTGCGACACCTCCCTCGGCGGTTCAACCGGACGTGGGCTCGCTGGCTGGCCGATCTCAACTTCTGGCGCCTTCGGGAGAGCCGGGAGGCCGTGTGCGCCAACCTGGAGCCCCTACTGGGTCCGGACCGGCGGACCCTGCGGGCCGCTACGCGGCGCCTCTTCCGCAACTATGCCGAGCAGTTGGTAGACTACGCCTACTTCTTCGGGGGCGGGGGGAGGCCGGCCGAAGGGTTCTTTACCCGGGCCGAGGGCTACGAGCACCTGGAGGCGGCGCGGCTGGCGGGGCGGGGGGTGATCCTGGCCACGGCCCACCTGGGCTTCTGGGAGCTCGGGGGGCTCCTCTTTCGCCAGTGGGGTCACCCCGTGCACGTGCTCACCCTGGAGGACCCGGACCCCGGCGTCCACGAGGAGCGGCTGCGGATCCGGACCCACCTGGGCATCCGCAGCATCACCGTGAGCAAGGACCCCTGGAGCAGCCTCGCCGTTGGCCGGGCCCTGCGGGAGGGCGCACTGGTGGCCATGCTCGTGGACCGCTACGCAGGACCCGACCCCGTCTCGGTGGCGCTCTTCGGCCGTCGCACCCGGTTCGCGCCGGGGCCCGCTCTGTTCGCCCGCATGACCGGGGCCGCGGTGGTTCCGTCGTTTGTCCTGGCGGACGGCCGCGGCGGGTATCGGGGGTTGATCCTGCCCCCCGTGCCCATGGAGTTCTCCCGGGACCGGGAAACCGACTTGCGGGAGAACGCCCAGCGCCTCGCAGACGCCACCGGCGGCGTCATCGCGGAGTACCCCGACCAGTGGTTCAACTTTGCCCTCATCTGGAGCGAGACATGATGCAACGCGTCCTCCTCGCGGCGATCCTCCTTGCCGTGGCGTCCGGCTGCGCCACCAACCGCTACGTCGGCCCCACCAGCGGCCGCTCTGCCGACGCCCAGTGGGGGGTCTCCCGCGCGCTGGACCGGGCCCTGGAGAGCCTGGACTGGGGTGTCGCCCGGGACAAGGCCGCGGCGGTCACGGTCGCCACCCTCACCGAAAGCTATGGAGGCCGGAGCGCCGAAGAGCGCTACCTGGAGGAGGCCGCGCGCCGCCGCCTGCGGGAAGAAGGGGCGCGGGTCACCGGAGGGGAAGCGGCAGAGCTCGAGGTCGTCGTGCTCGCTCGCGTCCTGGGGGTAAACCGCACCCGGCGCGACTTCATCCCCCTCTACTACTCGGAGCTCGTCGAAGGCGTCGCGGAGGTGGACGTGCTCTTCGTCACAGCCACAGAGACCCGGGTGCAGAGCCGATCCGCCGCGGCCGCCCGGCGGCGCTCCTACCTCTTCTACATGTTCGGCCCCATCGTCCGGGAATGGCCCGAGTGAGGCGCGCTGCCCTGGCGGTGCTCGCCGCAGCAGCCCTCCTGGGCTGCGCCACCCATCCCGAGCCCGGCCCTTCCGCGCTCGCCGACGCCGTCGAGCAGCGCCTGGTGGCCGCGCTCCTCGACGTTGCGGTCTCGGAGATACGGTCCGAGGTGGGCGGCCTGGACCTTCGCGTGCGCGTGGCGCCCGAGGACGCCTTCTTCAGCCGCTATGCCCGCGTCCGCCTAGAGCACGCGGTGCGCGAAGGGGGAGGCACCGTCGCCTCCGGGGCCGACGCCTCCCTCCTGCTCGAGGTACGTCTGGCGGGCCGCGAGCGCGCCGAGCGCAACCTCCTCCTCCCCCTGGGGCAGTATGTGCGCGTGCCCCTCTACTACGGCCAGGAGGATCAAAGCGCCCTGGGTGCGCGCGTGCACCTCGAGGGCCCTGCCGGGGCAAGGACCTGGGACGTGGTAACCACCTATCGCGACCGAAGCTCCTACCTGTTTCGGGTAATCGGACCCTTCTGAGCCAGGGCCGAGTGCAGCAGGTTTCCCCTTCGCAAACGCAAGGCGGTTGGTTCGAGCGTGCGTCCCGTGGTCGCCGGAGGCGTCGCCGAGGGGACCGACGGATGGTGCCGGTGCGCCACACCCGGCCCCTCAATCCGTCCGGCAGGTTCGGTTGCTGTCCCGGCTGCCGTTCACGGCTCCAGCGCTGCCGTTGACAGGGTCTCAAACGGCGCTAGCCTTGCTGCGTCCCTGCCCCGCCGATTCTCGGCAAGACATCCAGCGCCGATTCCCGAGATGCTCGGTACCCGCGGGGATACGTCTTCTACAGATGTCACAAGGTGTCGGCAATACCGCCGGCCACCGCTCGCGCAGGAGGCTGTCATGAAGAAGACTTGGGTAGCCGCCATCGTTGCCATGTCGCTGTTGATCGGTCTCGCGGGAATGGCAGGGGCGGCCAACACGGATCGTTTCGGAATGGCAGGATGCGGCCTCGGATCGCTTCTCTTCGGCGACGACCCGGGCAAGGTCTCGCAGATCTTGGGGGCCACCACCAACGGAACCTCCGGCAACCAGACCTTCGGGATCACCTCGGGCACGAGCAACTGCGATCCGAAGTCCGGGCCGGCGGGCGCCAAGCTCTACATCGAGACCAACCGCGAAGCCTTGGCGAAGGACGCCGCCCGGGGCTCCGGGGAGACCCTCTCGGGCCTCGTCGCCCTGGCCGGGTGCCGCGACGCGGGAAGCACCGGCAGCGCCCTGCAGCGGAACTTCGGAACGATCTTCCCCGGTGTCGGGGTGCCGGACGCCCACGTCAGCGAGACCATTCTCGGCATCCTGTCCAGCGATCCCGCCCTGGCCTGCGAGAAGCTGCTGTAACTCGTCCCCGGTCTTGTGCTGGTGCGGGGCTCCTCCCGGAGCCCCGCTTTTCTTCTGCCCTGCGTCCAGGAGTGCTCTTGCGGCGGTGTTGGATCGCCTTGCCCATCGCTCTGCTCTCGTGCGGCTCCTTCCCCGCCGCGTGGGGCAGCGAAGGCGAGGCCCCCGAGGTCTATGTAGCCAAGGCACAAAGCTTGGGCCTCGCAGCCCATTCTCCGTGGCTTCGCCTCGGCCACTACCAGCCGACCCCGGGGGGCGGATGGTGCAGCCAGGTGGACGGTGCCGCCTTCTTCCTCTCGGACGAGGGCAAGCGCGATCCGGGTGCGGAGCTCGAAGCCACCTTGAGGGGGCTTTTCCGGCCACCTGGGGACACAAACGCCGACGATCACCCCCTGTGCACGTTTCCCGCACGCGCCGCGTGGCTGAGTGAGCAGCTCGACATCCCCGCGGGCGAGCTCCCTTCCGTCACCTGTGCGGGGTTCTCAGACTTTTTCGGTCGCCTGGATCCCGTTTCGGTCACCTTCGTCTTCTCGTCCTACTACCTGAACAACCCGGTCTCTGCCTTCGGCCACACCTTTCTGCGCGTCAACAGCGCGGCTTCTTCGCAGACGCCGGCCCGGAGGGAACTGCTCGACTACGGAATCGACTACGCGGCCGTCACGGGCGAGGAGAATGCGGTCTGGTACGCCTTCAAGGGGCTCTTCGGTATGTTTCCCGGGAAGTTCAGCGCCATGCCGTACTACTACAAGGTACGCAAGTACAACGACATGGAGTCCCGGGACATCTGGGAATACGACTTGTCTCTGACGCAAGACGAGGCGCGCTTCCTGGTGAGGCACCTGTGGGAGCTAGGGCGCACCTACATGGACTACTGGTACCTCACGGAAAACTGCTCCTACCACATCCTGGGGCTCCTTGAGGCGGCGCGGCCCGAGCTCGACCTGACTTCGCCGCTGGCAAAGCCGGTTCTGCCGGCGAACACCGTAAAGGCGGTCGTCTCGGCTCCCAGCTTGGTAACGCGCCAGCGCTACCGCCCCTCGATCCGGGCACAGTTCCGAGAGCGGATACGAGACCTCAGCTCGACGCAGCGCGACTTCGTGGAGCAGCTCGCCGGGAATGCCTCATCTCCCCTCCCCCCTCCTCTCTCGTCGGCCCAGGCGGCCGCAGCTTTCGACGCGGCGCTGGACCTCTTGGAACGGCGGTCCTTTCGAGAGTTCCTTGCCGACCCTGGAGGGAGCGCCGCCCGGGATAAGCAGCGGCTGCTCGAGCGGCGGGCGGCCCTTGGGGTCGTGAGCCCCGAGCTGGTGCTGGCTCCCAGGAGCCAGGATCTGCCCCACGCTGGGCACGGCTCCCGCCGCGCCGGCGTCGGCGGGGGAGCCGCGACCGGCGACGGGGGCTTCGCCGAGGCGACCTTTCGCATCGCCCTCCACGACTTGCTGGATCCCGCGCCGGGCTACCCGGAGTCGGCCCAGATCGAGTTCCTGCCGATGCAACTGCGGTACTTCTTCGAGAAGGAGCGCCTGCGCCTGGAGGAGGGGTACTTCGTCCGGGTGCTCTCCCTCTCGCCACGGGACCGCTTCGAGAAGGATCTCTCATGGAAGGTCGCGGCGGGCGCCACGACGATCTGGGGGGGCGGGTGCGACGACGGCTGCACCGCAGCCCATCTCGGGGCGGGCGCAGGGCTGGCCTGGGGGTTGCAGGATGACGCCGCGCTGTTCTGGACGACCTTCGACGCCGACCTCTATGGCTCCCCCCAGCTCGACGGGGGAATCGCAGGCGGGCCGGTGCGAGCCGGAGCCGGCCCGGCCGCCGGCCTTCGCGTCCGCCCCCACCCGTCCCTCGTGGGGCTCGCGACCGGCAAGTGGACGTTCCTGCCGGGGCAGGACCCCCGGGGAGTTTGGCAAGCTGAAAGCAGGGTGCGCTGGGGCTGGTCCCCGAGCCTGGCGGCTAGTCTCGACCTAACGGTACGGCCTTCCGATCGCACCGTGTCGCTGGGAATGTCCGTGTACTTCTGAAGCCCGAGAACGGGTAAGGCTGCAGGGTCTTCAGGAATCCTGGTGCCCCGTGCTACTCTGGCCTCCTTTGGGAGAGGCGAAAAGCAGACACGCTGGAAGTAGACACCTATGCTGCACTGTGGAGGTATAACGTATTGATGTTACGGCGTTATCTTGGTGCCCTTCGGGGCGCAGAACCCTTCTAGGTCCCGGTGGAGATCGTGCTCGCCCGCTCCGCGGGCTTCTGCATGGGAGTGCGCCGGGCCATCGACATGGCCCTGGAGGCCGCACGCAACGAAGGCCGGGAGGTGTTCACCCACGGCCCCTTGATCCACAATCCCCAGGCCCTGGAGAACCTCCGGGAGCAGGGGGTGATTCCCCTTCCCCCGGAAGGGCCCGTCCCCTCGGCCACGGTGGTGGTCCGGGCCCACGGCGTGCCGCCCACCGACCTGGAGCGGCTGTGCCGGCAGGCCGGCCGGGTGGTGGACGCCACCTGTCCGAAGGTCTCGACGATTCAGAAGAAGATTGCCGAACACAGCCGGAAGGGCTACGCGGTGGTGATCGCCGGCGATCCGGACCACCCGGAGGTGGTGGGGCTGCTGGGGCATGCGGCGGGGTTTGCGCGGGTGGTGTCCGAGCCCGGCGAGGTGGACGCCCTTCCCGCGCTCGACCGGGTGCTCCTGGTGGCCCAGTCCACCCAGGACGAGGAGGTCTTCGAGGCCATCCGGGACCGCGTGCTGGCCCGGTTTCCCCACGCCAAGGCCCTCGCCACCATCTGCCGGTCCACCCATCGGCGCCAGACCGAGGTGCGGAAGATGGCCGGGCAGGTAGACGCGCTCATCGTCATCGGCGGGAAGAACTCGGCCAACACGCGCCGGCTCGCGGAGATCGCCCGCGCCCTGGGTTTGCCGGCCTACCACGTGGAGACCGCCGCGGAGCTCCCCCTGGGAGAACTGCGGCAGCTCTCCCGCGTCGGGGTGACCGCCGGGGCGTCGACCCCGGCCTGGATCATCGAGCAGGTGGTGGTCACCCTGGAGGGGCTCGAATCGACATCGTCCCGGGCGATCAAAGGGAAGAGCCCCCTCACCCCCCGCCGAAAAGCTCCGCTGGGGGCTTGAGGAGGCCGAGTCCGGCCAGGCCGGCGATCACAAGGGTGTACAGGATCGATACGGCCAGGTCCTTCGCCAGCATCTGCCGGGTGTAACGACAGGGGGGCGTCCGGCACAGGGCGCGGCTCGCGCCGGTGTGGAGCAGGACCAGGCCTGCGGCGTTGGTGGCCCAGTAGCCCAACACCACGGCCTGCGTGAAGCGCCCGGGGGACAGGTACTCCACCGCGCTGCCGAAGGCGTAGGCCAGGGGCAGGTTGACGGCGGCGTCGTTCCACCACGAGAGCGGCGAGAGCAGATACCCGACCGTCGCCAGGAGGGCATGGGCGAAGCGGCTCCCCAGAGCGCGCGCCCCCCTCGGATACGTCCTCACGGCCGGTCCCCGGGCCACCTCCGCGCCGTCCCCGCCGAACCCGGCCCCAGGCTATACCGGCAGGCCATACTCCCGAGGCGCCTTCCCGGGTTCCTTCCCCCCGACGCTGCGGGCTTCCTCCTCCGTGGCGTCCACCAGCCGAAGGCCCGGCGCCACGGCCTTCACCTCGCCGCCCCGCACGATCAGGTGCCGCTGTCCTCCATCGAGGTTGTAGTAGGCCTCGTCCTGCCGTTTGCTGCGGTCCATGTGGCCTCCCTCTCCTGCTCTCCCGTGTGCCCTGCACCCTGCGGCCGGGTCGCCCCGCCCGGAGACGAGCACTTCGTTGCCGAGTGGAGCCACTCTACCACGACCGGGGGACCTCCGGCACCGTCTCCGGACGTCTCCGGACGAAGCCCATCCCCCGGGGACCGCCGCGGAGACGGGGGACTGGGAATGCTTCGGATAGACCGAGGGCCCGGGTCTTCGGACCCGGGCCCTCGCAGGGACGCCCCGTCTCCTGGGTCACGGTGCGCGAGGGGTGTCCTCCGCCAGGCCGGCTCCCTTCTCGCGAATCCCTTGGAGCAGTCCCTTCACGGCCCCCAGCGCCATCAGGATGGCCGGGACCACCTGCGCGGCGACGATCAGGGCGCAGAACCCGAGGAAAGCCCACACGAACAGCCCGCTCGTGTCCGCTCTCGTACCCGTGGCGGCCAGGGCAGTGACAGCGGGTCCCACCGTGGCGACGGCGGTGAGGAGCAGTCTCTTCGCGGTGGTCCTCATGGCTTTCTCCTTCCCTTCCCCTGGGTGCGTCGTGTGTCGGCTCAGGGCGTGTCCCTCGTCTTGCCCTTCACCCTGCGGCAAAAGCAGGATGCGTGCCACAAGTGAAAGGGAGTGCGACCGCCACGAAGAAGATCACAAGAACCTGCTGCTTTTCGGGAAAAGCGAAACGACCGAGCGATTCCTGCCCGGAGTTCGAAACACCGGACGGGCCAGCAGGTGTATAGCTTCCCCATGCAGCCAGACGGGCTCCACCCCCCCGCGGCGCCGGCGTCGCCTCACGGAAAGGCTGATTTCGTGGAGAAGACACCGGAATGTGGCACCGGGACTGACCGTATACCGAGTTCTTCAGTCGTCAACTCTGGGGACCCGGGTCGGCGATGGCGGCGGCTTCCCTTCAGGCGCGGCGGGCCCGGAGCACCTCCATGGCCTCCGTCACCCGTCGAAAACGCTCGGCGTCCCCAGCCCGGTCCGGGTGGTGCGCGCGAACGAGGTTCCGGTAGCGGCGACGGATCTCCACCGCAGAGGCACCCGCGGGCAGTCCCAGGACCTCCAGGGCTTCCCCTTCCCTGCCGTACACGCGATAGCGCCGCCAGAACCACCGAAGCAGCTCCTGCACGTCCTCCCGAGTGGCCCGCGAGAGGTTTTCCAGCTCCAGGTAGTAGGCAGCCAGGGGATCGGGAGGCGCGGGGAGCGCCTCCGGATTCGGCGCGGCATCCTGGAGGGGCAGGAGGCGAACTCTCAGGCAGTGAATCTCCAGGCTGCCCGAGCCGGCGCGCTCCAGGGCAATCCGGAGCCGGTGCAGGTGGTGGAAGAGGAGGAAGTGGACCCGGAAGAGCGACAGCTCGTCCAGCCCCCGCAGGGGTCCGTCCCCCCGGAGCCGTGCGAGCAAGTCGTACTCCCGAAGCCCCTCGGGGTGGTCCCGGAGCAGGGCGTAGAGGCGCTGGAGCTCGGGCTCGAGGGCTGGCATGGCCTTGGGGATGCCGGCGCTGGGGGCGCCGAACCTCGGAGCCTGCGCGGGGTTGCTGGAGAGTTCGAAGGCCCCCCCCGGGAGAACCCGCAGAGGGTGACGCCCGGGAGGGGTTCTAACGGACCCGGCTAGAGCTGGTCCCGCTCCGCAAGGCGCAGGTACATGAGGGCCTTGGCGTTGTCGGGTTCCCGCTGGAGGATCGAGTTCCACTCGTCCACGGCCAGCTCGATCTGCCCCCGGCTGTAGTAGGTGATCCCCAGCTGGATGGTGGCGTTGGAATAGCCGGGGTGTTCCCGGCGCACCCGAGTGAACTCTTCGATGGCTCGGGCGTAGTCGCCCATGTCGCGATACAGGATCCCCAGCCGGGTGCGGAGGTCCGGAAAGTGGGGCCCGAGGGCGAGGGCCTTGTGGTACTCGCCCACCGCGTCGTCGTGGATGCCCAGGCTGTGGTAGATCTCACCGATGTCGGCGTGCAGATTGGCCAGGCGTCCCTTCACGAACGGGTCTACGGCTCCCTGCTCCACCAGGGAAGCCTTTCTGGCCCGGTCGAAAGCGCCCTCGGCCGAGGAGTACTGCCCCATCTCGTTGAGGGTCACGGCCAGGTTGAGGTGGGCCTCGGTGTACCGGGGGTTGATCTGGATGGCCCCCTCGAAGTGCTTCTTCGCCCCCGGGTAGTCCCCTTTCTCGAAGGCGAGGGTACCCAGCATGTTGAGAACATCCGCAAACCGGCAACCCAGGTCGCCGAGCTTGCGAAAGAAGCGCTCCGCGTCTTCCGACCGGCCCTCCTGAAAGGCCTCCCGTCCCAGCTGATAGAGCTCGATCATCGCCGCTTCCATGGCGCTCCTCCGTCTCGTCGTACCCAGAGTCCCCGCTCAATCCCCCCGGCCGGGCTCCGCCTTGCCTTGCAGCTCCAGGGCCAGACGCAGGGCCTCGTCCCTCTGGGGTGCGTCCGGGTAGTCCCGAACGAGGGTTTCCAGGCGCTGGCGGGCTGCCGCGTAACTCTTTCGGCGCAGGTAGTAGCGGGCCACATAGAGCTCGTGGGCCGCGAGCCGCGCCCGCAGGTCCGCGAGCCGGCGGCCCGCGTCTTCCGCGTACTCGCCCTCGGGGGCGGCATGGAGAAGCTTTTCGAAGGCGTCGGCGGCGTTGCGGGTGTGGGTCTGGTCCCTGTCCTCGGGGAGGCTCACCGCGGCGTAAGACAGTCCTCGGCGGTACAGTGCGTAGGACGCCCTGGGGTGGGTGGGATGGAGCTCTTCAAAGGACCGGTAGGCGGCGGCCGCCTCTTCGTATTCCTTCTTCTGGTACGCGATGTCGGCGGTGAGCAGCCTTGCCTCCGTCGCGTAACGCGAAAACGGGAACTCGTCGGCAATTTGGTCGAGGAGCTCCTGCGCCGCGTCGAACCGTTTTCGCTCTGCGGCCTCCTGGGCCTGGCGGTAGAGCTCTTCGGGCGGCAACTCTGCCCTCTTGGCTTTGCCGGCGCACGCAACTGCCAGCAGCGTTACCAGCACAGCGGCAAGTCGAACCACGCGCATGGGGCGATGCCTCTTGGGAGGGAGCGGGCGCCCGAGGGCCTCGGGGCGGGCCAAACCATAGCCCGAATCGGGGTGTGCGTCAACGCGGGCACGGGACCAGGATCCACCACCTGGGTGGCAAGCGGGGTCCGGGAGCCCCGGGAGGCCCTTCCGGGGCTCAGAGCCTTGCCCCTTGCGCCACCGCCGCGGCTTGCAGGGCGGTGCCGGTCCCCTCTTCCACCCACTCCTCCCGGCGCCGGTGGAAGGGGAGAAAGACGAGCCGAGCCCGCTTGACGCGGAGCTCCACGTCGGCAACTCGCGCGAGCTCCCGGGGCCGCCCGCCCACGAGCTGGGCCAGGAGCACCTTGAGGGCTTGAGCCGCTTCGGCCAGGGGGAGTCGCACCGGTTCGGCCTCGAAGGGCGCGCCGAAGAGGTGCGGGGAGGGAGGCACGTCGAGGGGGGCCAGGCTCAGGACACGAGCCAGGCGCAGGAAGGTGCGGGGCTGGAGCTTGAAGCCCGGCACGAGCAACAGGCAGGGCTGCCGGTCCCACCCCTCGGGCGCCGGCTGGTACGAGACCACCCAGCGGCGCAGCTCTGCCCGGCTCTGGGCAGGAAGCCCCGTCGCCCGAAACGCGAGCTCCCAGAAGGGGAAGTACCGGGCTCCCCGGTGCCGTGCACGCCGGGCGGCGTAGGGCATGGGGGCCAGCGCCCCGCCCCGGACCCACCAGGCCCGGGTGCAGTGGCTGCAAAGAAGCGCCGCCGCCCCCGGGGAAGCGGGCAGCCCGTGGCCGCACTCCGGACAACGCAGGGGCAGAAAGGCGACGCGGCCCGTCGGTCCCCGGCCTCCCGTGGCCGGTCCGGAGCGCAGAGCCTGGGCTTGGGTTTCCGTAAGGGGGTAGGTGGCCCCATCCCGAAGCGCTTCTTGCAGCACCCACCCCGCCGCCCGCTCCTCGACCGTATGGGGCGCAAGGACCAGGGCCACCGTTTCCCCGATGAGGCGGGTGAAGAGGGCCCGGCCTGGGTGCAGGGCCTCCACCGCCCCCTCGGCCGCCTCCACCGCCGCAGCCGCGCTGCGGTCGGGGGCCACGGCGGGGGCTCCCCCCAGATCCAGCGCCAGGGGGGCCACCTGGGGCCGCACTCCGAGATTGGCTCCCGAGGGCAGGGCGTCCAGGGCGGGCACCGTGGCGTCCAGGAGCCCCCCCTGCACCTGGGGCGGATCGGCGGTCACTCGGTAGCGCAGACCCCGAAAGCGCCAGAAAGGCAGGTACACGAGGGGTGCGGCCCCGAGACGCTCCTGCGCCGGGGGGAGCCGATAACACAGGGGTCCGGGCGACACGAGGTAGAGCCCTGTGCGGCAGAAAGCGCACGCCAGCACCGGGTCCCCCACGTCGAGTTCCACCCGGCCGCCGCACTGGGGGCAGGCAAGCTCGGCCCGCCAGAGCTCGCTCACGGTTCCCGGCTACCCGGGAACGACGCGGGCGCCGCAGGCGTTGCAGAAAACGGCTTCGGGCCGATTCTCCGCCCCACAGGACGGGCAGGTTCTGTCGGGAGCCCGTGCACCGGCCTGTGCCCCGCAGGACGGGCAGAACCGCGCCGTAGGCCCGAGGTTCTTGTGGCACGCGGTGCATCGCCGCAGGACGAGGAGCTGGTGGCCGCAGTGGGGGCAGAAGCGAGCGTCGCCCGGCGCGGGCAGGCCGCACTCGGGGCAGTGGCCCTCGGCCGGGATCGGGGAAGCGGCAGGTGCGGCGCCGGGGACCTGGGTTGCGAGCCCGCCCAGGAAGGCCGGCGCGAGCAGGCCCAGGCCCAGCCCCAGGGCACCCTCCGCCGGCCCCCCGGCCAGCGCGGCCTTCTCCAGGGCCGACGCGGCCTTGAGCTGCACGAAGGCCCCCATCCGATCGCCCACGGCGCCCAGCCGCGCGCGGTCGTCGATGGCCTGCTGCACGTCTTCCGGGGGGGTGATGGCGTTGATGAAGAGGCCCCGGAGCGCCACCCCGTAGTCCGCCAGGTCGCCCGCCAGCCGGGCCGCGAGCCCCGACGAAAACTCCTCGTAGCGGCTGGGAAGCGCGAGCACCGTTTCCAGGTGCTCCCCCAGGTGGTCGTTCAGGCGCGAGACGATCACCTCGCTCACGAAGGCCTCCAGTGCCTCGATGCCGTAGGTGGCCTGGGTGCCCACCAGGGAATTGACGAAGAGCACGGGCTGGACGACCTGGAGGTTGCAGATGCCGTGGGCACGAAGCCGCACCAGGCCGAGCTCCGAGTCCCGGAAGGCCACCGGGTCCCGGGTGCCCCAGCGCAGACTGGTGAATACCTTGAGGTTGACGAAGTACACCTCGGCCCGAAACGGGCTCTTGAAGGCCCAGGGAAGCGCCAGGGCCTTGGTCAGGAGCGGCACGTTCTTGGTGACCAGGGTGTGGCGCCCCGGGCCCAGGGCGTCGCACGCCACGCCGCCCGTGTAGAAGACCGCCGCCTGGCTGTCGCGCACGATGACCTGGGCGCCGATCTTGAGCTCCCCCGACCCCCGCTGGGGCAGGCGGTGGGCCAGCTCGCGCCCCGTAGGGTCGAACCACTCCAGCACCTCCAGGAACACCAGATTGTCCGTACCCATTGATCCGCTCCTCCCCTTCCTCGCTGCAAAGGCACTGCGGAGCTCATCGGCTTGGCACGTCCAGCCCTTTACTCAGGTCCTCTCCCGCGAGATCCGCAGGGCGCCCCGGGCGTGGTCCTCGTTCCATCGATATGTGAAAACGGCCCGCCAAGAAGATCCGCTCCCAGCTCACGTTGTCGTTTGTGTTCCAATCCGAAGTGAAAACGCATTCCAGTTCTAAATGGAAACGCCTACCCGGATTCCTGGTCTTAATGAAAACACGTCTGACAGTCAGAAACCGCTGAGGGGACGAAGCCTTGCGCAACCTGAACTTGCCATGCGCGCCAGATCTCCAACCAGCCGCGGGTCAGCACACATCGCTTCTTGCTCCAGCCAACAGCAGGCAGAGTTGAGCACCTCGATTGCTCGCGCCAACTCGCTGTCTCCGGCGTCCGGTGCCACAAGCCGCTCTGCACTCGCAAGCCCGTGGGACCCCACGTAGTCCCCCCAGAACGACGGGAGAAACCATCGACAGTCCCGGCGGACACGGTCCTGCAGGTGTCGGAAGATGTCCATGCCGGCTTGATCGAGGTCGCCGAAGTGATACAAGGGCACCTCGGACGGGACTCGGGTGAGGAAACGAACCGTCAGAGGGGAGTCCCAACCGGGCGTGTGTGCGGCCCAGGAGGCCTGGCACCTCCGGGAGATCGATATAGGCCCCAAGGTTCTCCACGGTCAGGATGGCGACGGGCAAGACCCCAGAGAGCGCAATGTCACCGAAGAACGCCCGTTCCGGCAGAATGACTTCACCTGCCGCAGCCATCACAGCATCGCAATCGATCTCTCCCCTGGCGAACTGCAGCCGCAGCCCGCGGTTCGGACGAAGGCGCAAGACATTGTCCGTGGTGGCCTCCACGCCGGTCTCCCCAAACTCGTCGTCCGTGGGCAGCGATGCCTTGGAATGGAGTCCAAGAACGGCCGCCAGGGTCTTTCGATGGAGTCGTATCGGGAAATTCTTCGCATCCGCCAATGCGGCGCGACGGTCAAGACGAGAGAGATTCTCAACCGACAGCGGAAGGCTGTGGGAGAGCAGGTCTGTGAGTGCTCTTCGCCACTCAGGCCAGACGGTGTCGAGCAGGGATCGGATGTCATCGCGCGCGAAGGGCACGGCTGCCACGACGCCACGCCGAGTTGTCTGCCCGACCCACCCAAGGGACAGAAGATGCTCGATCACAGGCCGCGTCTTTGCACCGGAGCGGAGAGCCCCTTCATGATGCAGGCGAAGAAGCGCCATCCGCTGGTGTGCATCCGTCCAGTTCATGCGGTCGCCGCCTCGGCTTCGTGAAGGTCGACGACCGAGTCCGAGGGCGATGATTCCCCCGGTCGAGGTGCCAACCACGAGATCGAAGTGATCGACGAGGCTGGTCCCGAGGTCCTCCTCCAACTTGGCCAGGAGCGCCACCGAGAAGAGCCCCTTGATCCCGCCTCCGTCGAGGGAGAGGATCTGGAACGCGTGGACGTCGCCGCCATCGCTCGATACTGGGCACTCGGGTGAGGTTTTCTCTTGCGGCATGGCGACGAGTTCCCTACAATTACACTCATGTAGAATGGTTGTTTCAACGAAAGGATATATACTTAAACTGTGGGAGAAAAGTCAAGGGCCGTCGATGACCGAGACGCCATCCACACTGGGACGCCGCATCGCGACACTTCGTGATCGGAGGGGCTGGACGCAGAAGCAGTTGGCCGAACGGGCCAGCGTCAGCGTGCCCTTCCTCAGCGAGATCGAAAACGACAAACGAAAGGCCGGGGCAGACGTGATCCTGAGGATTGCGAAAGCGCTTCGGGCCTCGCTCAACTACCTCATGAAGGGCGAGCAGCAGGAGACGGAGGGGGTAAGACAACCTCTTCTGATCCCTCCCGAGTTAGCCGAGACCGCCGAGGAGGAGGGCTGGTCCTATGCCATCACCGCGGAGAATGTCGAGACCGTGAACGCCGTCATCGCACGCCGGGGCGGGACATCCAGCCGCCCGCACGCGGCGAAGAGTTGGACCAAAGAGGAGTGGATCGATTTCCACAGGAGGTTGTTCCGTGGGGAGTCTGGCGACTGATCCTCGGGTCCTTGCCCTGGCCCGGCAACTCGGGCTGAGAACGAGGGGGGACCCCGTCGGCGCACTCAAGATCGGAAACTCATCAAGACCCTGGATCGGCCGCACGCTAAGCGGTGCCAGACAAGGGTGGTTCGAAGCTGGGGGGTTGTGAAATGAGCACAACACCAGGAAAGCCGGGACGCGGCTTTGACTTGCAGGAAGAAACGGGGCCAGGATTCCATCGCCCTGGAGCCGAGGCGTGGGCGCCCCCTCTCCCTGCCCACGATGTCCAACTACGCCTTCTCAACCAGGTCCCGACCTTCCACTACGTCACCGTCCAGAATGCTCCGACCTATCGGGCCATCGTCCATGTGTTCTACGAGGCGAAGCAGCATTACACGATCGGCCTTCGGCCGCATGAGGTCCTGGACGAGCTTCGGAAGGGCCCCTTCTTCACGGAAATTGCCGACGAGCAGACGCTCGACTACCACCTCGCTCAACTCGTGACGTGGGAAAACCTCACGCGCACCCATGACACGGCCGCGGTGAGCCGAATCGAGGACTTCTACCGCAAGCGCCACGTCTTCCATCTGACGGCCGCTGGGGAGGCTGCGCATCGTGCCGTGCTGGAGGTCGAGGCCACAGTCGGCCGTTCCGGTTCCCTTCAGACCAACATGCTGGTGAAGGTTCGTGACGCCCTTCAAGGGCTCGTCCAGGAAGCGGGCCGGGGATCTCCCGAGCCGGACCAGGTGGTCAGACTCCTCCACGATCTGCACACGGCCTTCGCGACGTTGACCGAAGAAGCAAACATCTTCATCGGAGAACTCAACCGTCATACTGAGGGAGAAGAAGAAGATCGGTTCGCCCTCAGAAAACAAGCGGTTCTCGCCTACATCGGCCGCTTCATCGAAAAGCTCCGGCAGCTCGCCGCCGAGATCACTGCCAGTATCGGAGCGCTCCACCCACACATGGACCGTGTCACAGCGGCCGCGGCGACCTCGGCCGACTTGCCGCCGGCTCTGGGGGACGAGGACCCCATTACGCTGTGGACCCGGGAGCAGAACGCTCGTTGGGAGGGAGTTCGCTCCTGGTTTGTGGGGAGTAGATCCCAAGGGGTTCCGACCGTCGAGCGACTCGCAGGGGTCGCCGTCGGAGCCGTGATTGGGCTCACCCGTACCCTCGGACGCCTCAACGATCGGCGAAGCCGCCCCATCGACAGGGCGGCGGACTTCCGCGTTCTCGCGCACTGGTTCGCGATCTGCGAGACCGAGAGCGAGGCGCACGAACTCTGGCACGCGGCCTTCGGTCTCGGGTCGGCTCGCCACTTTCACTTGGCAGAGGAGGACGTCGAGACCACAAGTCCCGGAACATCCTGGTGGGATGCGCCTCCCTCGGAGGTACCTGTCCGGTTGCGGACCCGTGGGGAGGTGAGCCACGCGGGGCGGCCATCACCGGTAGCGGATCACAGCCGCGAAAAGGAGTGGATCGCGCAACGACGCAGGCGGGAAAGGGAACAGCTGGAGGCCGCGGTCCGGCGCTTTGCGGACAGGGGCCCGCTCTGGCTGAGTGACATCGCGACACTGGATGCAAACGAGTTCGATCTCTTGCTGGAACTGCTCGATGAGGCCCTCAGTGCACCCCGACAGCTCGACCGGGCGCGCAGCACGCAGACCTCCGACGGCCGTCTCTCGATCACGCTAGAGTTGCCCGGGGACTCCGACTCGCGACGGGTGACGCTCATCACCCCCAGGGGCCGTCTTCGCTGCCGGGACTACTGCCTCACCGTGAGCGAGACCACAGCAGGCTCCCTGCGCCTCCCGCGAAAGAAGGCCGCCGGACTGCTGGGGGCGGTCGCGCAATGAGCGACACCACCCTAGCCATCGCACTGGAGGCGACTCTTCGAAGCGAACGCAAGGCCGCACTCCGTCACCTTCTTCGGCATCCCTTCACCACGGCGCGCAATCACCCAGAGATCTTTCCCCAGATCGTCCGTCATCGGCAGTGGCTGGGGGACTGGTTCGCGGAGCAACCCGGGTGGAAGCTCCTGGTAGACCCGGCGGCAGGTCTTGCACGCCTCTTCAAGGTTCCCTGGCGGGCCGACGCCACGAGGCCCGCCAGGTGCACTCGGAAGCCGGCGTTCGACCCTCGTCGTTACACGCTCTTCTGTCTTACCCTCGCTGCTCTCGATGACAGTCCGGCCCAGACCACGCTGGCACGGCTCGCGGAACTCGTGGCCGAATCGAGCGCGGAGAGCGGAAATCTGCGCCGGTTCGACCCTGATGCCGCCGGAGAACGAAGGGCGTTCGTAGACGCGCTTCGATTGCTCGTGGACCTTGGCATCCTCGCGCTTCGCGATGGAGACACGGACCGCTACGTACAAAG
>JBFLZB010000103.1 GCA_040756475.1 Thermodesulfobacteriota bacterium | reverse complement strand
GCTGCGGGCCTGGCCGGGGGGCTTGGGCTCGGGCACGGGTCGGAGCTGGGCGCCGGGCCCGGGGGGCGGCCGTGGCCCTCTTGAAGCGGGCCGACCTGGCGCGGGTCTTCCTGCGCAGCCTGTCCCTCCAGGCGGCGTGGAGCTTCCAGGGGATGCAGAGCCTGGGGTTCGCCTACGCCATGGAACCGGCGCTGGCCCGGCTGTATGGGGCCGGCGACGCCTATCGCCGGGCCCTGTCCCGGCACCTGGAGTTCTTCAACTGCCACCCCTTTCTCGCTGCCGCGGTGTTGGGCAGCGCCGTGCGGCTGGAGGCCGAAGGGGGTGAAGGGGCTGCCCACGAGGTGCGCCGCCTCAAGAACGGGCTCATGGGGCCCTACGGGGCCGTTGGCGACAGCCTGTACTGGGGCGCCCTCAAGCCCCTCCTCATGGTCGGGGCACTGCACCTGGCGTATCGGGGGGTGTCCTGGGCGCCCGCGGCGTTTGTCGGTTCGTTTGCCCTGTGCAATCTCGCAGGGCGCGCCTACGCGTTTGTACAGGGGTACCGCCGGGGCGTGGAGGTGGTGGAGGCCCTGGGCCGTCTGCGGCTTCTCGTGTGGGCCCGCCGGTGTCGGTTCGTCTGCGCCTTTCTCCTGGGCGGCCTCCTGGCCGCCGCGTACGGTCCCACGTCGCTCGGGGTCTGGGAGGTGCCGGCCTCGGCCTGGAGCGCGGCGGCCCTGGGGTTGACGCTGGCCACCGCCTGGGTGGTCGGCCGCGGGGTGCAGCCCGCGTGGGTGGTCCTTTCCGCAACCGTGTTGTGCTGGGGAATCGTGGCATGGACGTAGACACCCCGGGCTCGGAAGAGCGCACCTTCGTCATCGTCAACTCCCTGGGGCTCCATGCCCGGGCGGCGGCGCTCCTGGTGCAGGCGGCCCAGGCGTACACGAGCGAGATCGAGGTGTGCAAGGAAGACATCGCGGTCAACGGAAAGAGCATCATGGGCGTCCTGATGCTGGCGGCCGGCAGGGGGTCTCGCGTGACGGTGCGCGCCTGCGGGGAGGATGCGCGGGAGGCCGTGGAGGGGCTCGGGGATCTGATCCGAAACGGGTTCTGGGAGAAGGAGTAGCCGTGCAGGTCTTTCGGGAGCACCACGACCTGAGGGGAATCCCGGTCAGCCCCGGGATCGTGATCGGGAAGGCCTATCTGCTCGATCGCCGAAAGGTCCGCCCGCCCGAGAGGATCGTCGATCCCGCCGAGGTCGAGGCCGAGCTGCGCCGCTTTCGCCGCGCCCTGGCCCAGACCCGGGAGCAGCTCGAGGCGCTCCGGGAGCATTACCGAGAGAGCCACCTGGGAGAGCACGGCTACCTGGTGGACGTCAACCTCCTCATGCTCGACGATCGGATGATCGTCCAGGAGACCGAGCGGCACGTCCGGGAAAAGCTCTACAGCGCCGACTGGGCGTTCTGGTCGGTGCTGGAGCGCATCAAGGCCTCCTTCGACGCCATGGAGGACGAGTACTTTCGGGACCGGCGCACCGACGTGGAGCACCTGGGGGATCGGATCCTGCGCAATCTGGCCGGGCGCCGCCACGAGAGCATCGCCGACATCCGGGGCGACGTCGTGGTGGTGGCCCACGACCTCTCCCCCATGGACACGGCCCAGATGGACGTGGCGCGGGTCAAGGGGTTCGTCACCGACCTGGGAGGGCGCACTTCCCACACGGCCATCCTGGCGCGCAGCCTCAACATCCCCGCCGTGGTGGGGCTCGAGTCGGTCACCGACCGGGCCAACGGCGGCGACACGGTGGCGATCGACGGCCTCTCCGGGGTCGTGGTCCTCAACCCCACCGAGGACCAGCTCAAGGAGTTTCGGCGCCGCCGCACCCGCTATCGGGCCTTCCGCCGGGAGCTGGAATCCTTTGCGGCGTTGCCCGCGGTCACCCGCGACGGGCACAAGGTTCGCATCGGAGCCAACATCGAGCTCCAGGAGGAGGCGGCGAGCCTGGAGCGTTACGGTGCCGAGGGAATCGGCTTGTACCGCACCGAGTTCCTGTATATGAATCGGGACCATCCGCCCACCGAGGAGGAGCACACGATTGCCTACCGGCACATGGCCGAGGCGGCGCACCCGTTTTCCGTGACGATCCGGACGCTGGACATCGGGGGGGACAAGCTCGTGCACTCCGTGCCGACCCAGGACGAGATCAACCCTTCCCTGGGGTTGCGCTCGATCCGGTTGTGCCTCAGGGAACCCCAGCTCTTCAAGACCCAGCTCAGGGGCATCCTGCGGGCCAGCGCGGCGGGCAACGTGCGGCTCATGTTTCCCATGGTCTCGGGGCTCGGCGAGCTCCAGCAGACCCTGGCCATCTTGGAGGAAGCGCGCGGGGAGCTGCGCCGGGAAGGGGTGCCCTTCGACGAGGCGATGCCCGTGGGAGTGATGATCGAAGTCCCCGCTGCCGCCCTGACCGCGGATCTCCTGGCCCCCCACGTGGACTTCTTCTCCATCGGCACCAACGACCTCATCCAATACTCCCTCGCCATCGACCGGGGCAACGAGCACGTGGCGTACCTCTATGAACCGCTGCACCCGGCGGTGCTGCGGCTCATCCGGAGAGTGGCGGATGCCGCCCACGCCCAGGGCATCTCCGTGGCGGTGTGCGGCGAGATGGGGGGCGAGGAGCTCCACACCCTGGTGCTCCTGGGGCTCGGGGTGGACGAGCTCTCCATGCACACCCTCTCCATCCCGCGGATCAAGCGCCTCATTCACCACGCCGCGCTCTCCGAAGCCCGCGCCCTGGCCGACCGGATTCTGACCCTGGGAACCGCTGCCGAAGTGCAGCGTACGGTAGAAGCATACATGCGCGCCCATCACCCGTCGGTGCTCGACCCGGTGGAGTTCGGGTGGAGCGCACCGGCGACTGCCGCCAAAGTTTCTTGAGCCGAGACCCGAACCGGGGTAATTTCCTCGCCCCCCCTCAGCCGGCACGCCGCTGCGGCCCGGGTTGCGGATGGCGGGTGCGTCGGCACTCCCCGACAGTGACAGGAGACCCACCATGAGCATGACCGACTTCCTCTTCACCTCCGAGAGCGTGACCGAGGGCCACCCGGACAAGGTCGCCGACCAGATCTCGGATGCGGTCCTGGACACCTTGATCGCCCAGGATCCCCGGTCCCGCGTGGCGTGCGAGACCCTGGTGACCACGGGCATGGCCATCATCGCCGGGGAGATCACCACCCAGGGTTACGCCCACATGCCCGACGTGGTGCGCCAGACCATCAAGGAGATCGGTTACACCGATCCGGCCATGGGGTTCGACTGGGAGACCTGCGCGGTGCTCACCTCCATCGACCGCCAGAGCCCCGACATCGCCATGGGGGTGGACGAAGCCGAGGGCCACGAGCAGGGGGCCGGGGATCAGGGGCTCATGTTCGGGTTTGCGTCCAACGAGACCCCCGAGCTCATGCCCATGCCCATCGTGTATGCCCACAAGCTGACCCAGCGCCTCGCCCAGGTGCGCAAGGAGAAGCTGGTGGACTGCTTTCGCCCCGACGGGAAGAGCCAGGTGACCATCCGGTACGTGGACGGCCGCCCCGTGAGCGTGGACGCCGTGGTGGTGAGCACCCAGCACAAGCCCGACGTGACCCAGGCCGTGGTGCGCGAGGCGGTGCTCGAGACCGTCATCAAGCCGGTCATCCCCGAAGAGCTCCTCACCAAGAACACCCGGTTCTTCATCAACCCCACCGGCCGGTTCGTGGTGGGCGGCCCCATGGGGGACTGCGGGCTCACGGGGCGCAAGATCATCGTGGACACCTACGGAGGGCAGGGCAGCCACGGCGGGGGAGCGTTCTCCGGCAAGGACCCCTCCAAGGTGGACCGCTCGGCCTCCTACATGGGCCGCTACATCGCCAAGAACATCGTGGCAGCCGGCCTCGCGGACAAGTGCGAGGTGCAGCTCGCCTACGCCATCGGCGTGGCCGATCCCGTCTCGGTGATGATCGACACCTCCGGGACCTGGAAGGTGGAACCCGACCGCATTTCCGTGCTGGTGCGGGAGATCTTCCCGTTGAAGCCCCGGGACATCATCCGGCACCTGGACCTGCTGCGGCCCATCTACCGAAAGACCGCCGCCTACGGCCACTTCGGGCGAAACGACCCGGACTTCACCTGGGAGCGCACCGACAAGGCCGAAGAGCTGCGCAAGGCCGCCGGGCTGTAAATGGGAGAAGACGCGATGACGCCAGCCATGTCCGCCCCCACGTTTGCGGCCGCCGACTACAAGGTGGCCGACCTCTCCGAGGCCACGGTGCGCTTCGGGCGCAAGGAAATCGAGCTCGCCCAGCACGAGATGCCGGGGCTGATGGCGCTGCGGGGTGAGTACGCCGGGCAGAAGCCCCTGGCGGGGGCGCGGATCATGGGCTCGCTCCACATGACCATCCAGACCGCGGTGCTCATCGAGACCCTCGTGGCGCTCGGCGCGGACGTGCGCTGGGTGAGCTGCAACATCTTCTCCACCCAGGACCACGCGGCGGCGGCCGCCGTGGTCGGCCCCACGGGCAGCCCGGACGCCCCCCGGGGGGTGCCGGTGTTCGCCTGGAAGGGCGAGACCCTCACGGAGTACTGGTGGTGCACCCTGCAGGCCCTCGTGTGGCCCGACGGCGGCGGCCCCACGCTGCTGCTGGACGACGGCGGCGACGCGACCCTGCTGGTGCACCTGGGGGCGGAGTGCGAGGAGGCCGGCGCCATCCCCGACCCCTCCACGGCCGAGAGCGAAGAGTTCGCGGTGGTGCTCCAACTCCTGCACGGGGTGCGCCGGGACCAGGGCGGCAACTTCTGGCGGCCCCTGGCCGCCGCCATCCGGGGTGTCTCCGAGGAGACCACCACCGGCGTGCACCGCCTCTACGAGCGCATGAAGAACGGGACGCTTCGCTTTCCGGCCATCAACGTCAACGACTCGGTCACCAAGAGCAAGTTCGACAACATCTACGGCTGCCGGCACTCCCTGGTGGACGGCATCATGCGCGCCACCGACCTGATGATCGCCGGAAAGCGGGCGCTCGTATGCGGCTACGGCGACGTGGGCAAGGGCAGCGCGGAGAGCCTGCGGGGCCAGCAGGCCCGGGTCGCGGTGAGCGAGATCGACCCCATCTGCGCGCTCCAGGCGTGCATGCACGGGCTCGACGTGGTTGCCGTGGAGGACGCGCTGCCCGACTTCGACATCTACGTCACAGCCACGGGCAACAAGAACATCATCCGCGCCGAGCACATGGCGCGCATGAAGCACAACGCGGTGGTGTGCAACATCGGGCACTTCGACAACGAGATCGACATGGCGGGGCTGGAGGCCATGCGCCGCCGGGGCGAGGTGGAGAAGATCGAGGTCAAGCCCCAGGTCCACGAGTGGCGGTTTCGCCAGACCACCCACGGTCCCGGCGGGGGCGGCCACTCCATTCTCATCCTGGCCGAGGGGCGCCTGGTGAACCTGGGTTGCGCCACCGGGCACCCGAGCTTCGTCATGTCCGCGTCCTTCAGCAACCAGGTGTTGGCCCAGCTCGAGCTGCACCGCAACGCCGAGCAGTACGAAAAGGCCGTGACCGTGCTGCCCAAGCACCTGGACGAGCGGGTGGCCCGGCTGCACCTGGACAAGTTCGGGGCGAGGCTCACCCGCCTCACGCCCGATCAGGCCGCCTACATCGGGGTGGAGGTGGATGGTCCGTACAAGTCCGACTCCTACCGGTACTGACCCGGTCCCGGGCCGCCACGCAGCCGCCGTGCCCCGGGTGCCGTCTTCGACGGCCCGGGGCACGTGTACCCATCCCTTCTTGGGCCCCATGCCCGACACCGAGGAGATCTCCATGGAAGATACCGTCACCTACGCCCCGCCCGTCTCGGGCAGCCCCATCTCGAGGGGGCCGGAAGGACTGCTCGTCCCCAACGACCCGATCCTTCCCTTCATCGAGGGGGACGGTACGGGGCCCGACATCTGGAAGGCCTCCCGGGCGGTCTTCGACCGGGCCGTGGAGCTCGCCTACGGCGGGGAGCGCAAGGTCCACTGGTACGAGATCCTGGCGGGTGAAAAGGCCTTCCGTGCCCACGGGGTGTGGCTGCCCCGGGCGACGCTGGACGCCATCCGGCAGTACCGGGTGGCCATCAAGGGTCCCCTCACCACCCCGGTCGGCGGCGGCATCCGCAGCCTCAACGTGACGCTTCGCCAGGAGCTCGACCTCTACGCCTGCGTGCGCCCCGTGCGCTACATCCAGGGGGTTCCCTCCCCCATGAAGGAGCCCCAGCACGTGGACGTGGTGATCTTCCGGGAGAACACCGAAGACGTCTACGCAGGGATCGAGGCCCCCGCGGGGAGCACCGAGGCGCGGGAGCTCCTGGAGTTCCTCCTCATCCGCTGGAACCGGAAGATCCGGCCCGACAGCGGCCTGGGCATCAAGCCCATGAGCCGCGAGGGCAGCCGGCGGCTGGTGCGCATGGCGATCCGCTATGCCCTGGAGAACAACCGCGACTCGGTGACGCTGGTGCACAAGGGCAACATCATGAAGTTCACCGAGGGCGCCTTTCGGGACTGGGGGTACGAGGTGGCCCGGGAGGAGTTCGGCGACGCGACCATCACCGAGCAGGAGCTCTGGGATGCCTACGAGGGGGTACAACCCGCGGGCAAGGTGGTGATCCGCGACCGGATCGCCGACGCCATGTTCCAGCAGCTCATCCTGCGCCCGGCGGAGTATGGCGTGCTGGCCATGCCCAACTTGAACGGCGACTACATGTCCGACGCCGCGGCGGCCCAGGTGGGGGGCCTCGGGATGGCGCCGGGGGCCAACATCGGCGACGGGTACGCGGTCTTCGAGGCCACCCACGGCACGGCGCCCAAGTACGCGGACCAGGACAAGGTCAACCCCGGCTCGGTCATCCTCTCGGGGGTCATGATGTTCGACCACCTCAAGTGGCACCGGGTGAGCCAGCTCATGCGCACGGGCCTGGAGCAGGCGGTCCTCCACAAGCAGGTCACCTACGACCTGGAGCGCCAGATGGAGGGGGCCACCCTGCTCACCTGCTCGGCGTTCGGGCAGGCCGTGTGCCGGCACATGGAGCTCGCCGCCTGAGGCAGGATCCACCACCCAAACAAGGGGCGGGGTCGGGGGGCCCTGGAGCGCAGCAGCGCGCCGCATCGACCGATCGGCGGCACCCGGAGGGTACGGGTGAAGCTCGGCGCACCTGTTCCCTGGGGCGGATGGCCTCTGGAAACCGCGGATTGCGCGGTGGTCGCTCCCGCCCCTCCTGGGCTCTGCGACACTCGCCCATCCTGGGCAGCGGAGCGGAAGGGCTCCCCTACCCCGCTCACCACCCAGGTGGTGGATTACGGTGAAGGCGCGCCGCTTGGACTCCCGCGGCTGGGCTGCTACACTCGCGGCGTTTGGCCTCGCGACTTCCGAAGGAGGGTACAGACCATGAATTCCCGCAGAGAGCTCTGGTACCTGGCCGGGTTCGTGCTCCTCGCAGCCCTTCTCCTGGCGAACCTCCTGCGCCCGGGAGCTCCCCAGGCCTTCAGCCTCCCGGAGCCCGCCGGCCCGGCCGTCTCCATCTCGGCGGCGGGCGACTCGGCGTGGGCCATCGTGGGCAACAAGGTCTACTTCCTCACCCTGCGAAGCCGGGCGGACGTGCCTAGCCGGACCATCACGGTCATCGGCGACCAAGAGCTCCGGTAGGGGGCCGCCATGGCAGCGCTGATGCGGGCGATGGCCCTCACGTTGCTCCTCGCTGCGGCGGCACCGGCACAGGAGGTCGCTCCGGCCGGCATCCGCACCGGCGAGCCCCTGCCCAGCATCGCGGGGATCGATCTGGAACGAAACCCCGTGGAGCTCTCCCAGTTTCTCGGCCGCGGCAGCGTCGTGCTCGCCTTCTGGTCGGTGCACTGCCTGGACTGCATCCGGGAGCTGGACGACCTGCGGAGCATCCGGCGGGAGTTTCCCCCCGAAGAGGTCACCGTCGTCGCCGTGAACACCGACTCGGGCCTGCCCGTGGAGCGGATCGCGGGGTTCCTGCGGCGCTACGAGGCGGCGCGGGGAGGCCTGGGGGTCGAGCACATCCTCGACCGGGACGCGGCCATCCTCACCGCCCTGGACATCCGCTACATCCCGGTTCTCGCCGTGCTGGACCGGACCGGCCGGGTGACCAGCGTCCTCACCGGCTATCAGCCCGAGGACCGGGCGCGGGTGGCCCAGGCCATGGAGGAGGGGCGGATCGCGCTGGGCGCCTGGAGCGAGGGGCTCCGGGGAAGGGTGCGAACGCTCCTGCGGAGCACCGCCCCCACCGGCGGCTCCCTGGAGTGGGGCAGTTTCCGGGTGGAGCAGGGGATGCCCCTCTTCGGCCTCTATGGCGCCTCCGGGTGGCTGGCCGACGCGGGGGGCCGGCGCGACCGGCAGCGGGAGGCCGGCCGGGTGGAGGCGGTGGTGGGCGACCGTCTCCGGGTGGCCCTGCTGGCAGAGGCCCTGGCGAGCCTGGGGGTTCGCCTGCCCGGGCCGTCGGTCCAGCCCTTCGGCCGAGGGGGCATGGAGGTGCCGGAGAGCCCCTTCGAAGCGGAGACCCGGTGGAAGCGCCTCTACGACGCCCTGCGGTTCGACGAGCTCTATCGCCCTGAAGAGCGGGCCGGCTCCTGGGTTGGGGACGAGTTCTGGGCCGGGCTGGTGGGGGACGTGGACCTGGGGCGCCTGCGCGAGCGGGTGCGCGCCTTGAATTTCCCGGAGGAGCCGGCCCGGGTGCGCCTGGAGACCGTGAGCGACTTCGACCACAAGCCCCGGGCCCTGCTCCAGCGGTTCCGGGACCGCTCCTTCCGGCTCCAGGCCGTGCAGGGGGAGCACCTGCTCTACTTCGGCGACGCCCAGACCCTGGCGGCGGAGATCGCGGCGCTCCCCGGCATCCCCTTCCGGGTGTTCGTGGAGGTGCTCGACCCGGGCACCGTGCGCGTGGAGGTGCTGTAGGCGCGGCTCACCCGAATGCCAACGGCAGGAGGAAGAGGGCGAGGTTGCCGCAGGCGTGCACCAGGATGGGCGCCCAGAGGCTGCCCGAGATCTCGTACGCCGCGAAGAAGGCGAGCCCTCCCACCGCCTGTATCCAGGGGACCCCCGTGGTGAAGAGGTGGGCGGCCGCGAAGGCGGCGGTGGCCGCAGCGCCCGCCGGAACCGGTCCGAGGCGCCGGCGCAGTCCGCCGTAGAGGATGCCCCGGAAGGCGAGCTCCTCGAAGAGGGGGGCGATGCCGGCTCCCACCACCAGGAGGGCCAAGAGCTCTTCCTCCCCCGGGCGAGGCCCGGCCAGGACCGCCAGGAAACTCTTGTCCGCGAAGAGCCGCCCCCCGGCCTCCGCCAGGAGGCTCGTGGCAGCAAAGGCCCCGCAGAAGGCGATCCCCACGGCGAGCCCCGGCCTCACGCAGGGGCCGGTGAGCCCCAGATCCCCCCATTGCCAGCCCCGAAGCTTCCAGTAGAGCAGGCACAGCGCCGCTTCTCCCGTGCGCAACGCCCCGGTGGCCCAGAGGGCCGCCGCCCCCCCCAGGCCGGGGAACGCGGCAACGGCCCCGGCCTCCAGAACCACCAGTGCCAGGAGCACGGCCAGGGCCTCGGCGGGCCCCGGCCCCCCCCGGGGGGTGGTCCTCCAAGGCCTCGTCAGCGCCCCCGCCACCCCAGCCTCCACAGCGCGGCGTAGGCGCGCTCCTTGACGTACCACTCCTCGGGGCTGCGGAGCACCTCCAGGAGGGCCTCTCGGCTCCGCCCTCCCCCCGTCCTGCCCAGGGCTTCCGCCGCTGCATACCGCACGTTCACCACGGGGTCGGAGAGGGCCTCCACGAGGGCATCGGCTTCCAGTCGGGCCCGCCCGGCTGCCCGAGCCCCGTAGAACCGCTCCACGGCCGAGGGCGCGGCCAGCGCCGCCCGGAGCTCGCCCGCCTCGGCAACCTCGGTGCCAAGGCGGGCGCGCACCTCCGAAAGGCTCCGGTCGGGCCGCCCCGCGGCACCCAGGGAGGCGGCCAGGAGGCCGGCCACCGCGAGGGAGGCCAGGGTGCTCCTGCGTCCTCCTCCCAGGAGGGCGCCGGCCGCGAGGGCGAGGGAAGAAAACCCCCACGCAAGCGCCAGGGGGCAGCCCAGGAAGAGGGCCCAGTAGGTGGCCTGGCGCAGCGCCCGGGCGCGGTCTGCGAGGGAAGAGAGCGCCTTCCACGCGTCGGTCCGGGCGGAGGGGTCCTGGGGCCAGGCCACCCGAGCGCCGCCGCGCGCGAGCTCGAGGCCCGGCTCGGCGGAGAGGAGGTGCAGATCCGCCCCTGCCGGGTCGTCGACGCACAGCACGCCCCACCCCAGGGCGTCCCGGCAGAACCGTTCCCCCACGCTGGCGGGCAGGGGCACGGGGGCGGCAGCGGTGGGCTGGGAGAGCGCCGCAACCGGCTTGAGCACCTCGGCGGGGTAGAGGGTCCAGCGGTAGTAGAACCCATTGACCGCCCTGCCCACGGCCGTGTCCAGGAGGTGCCGGTCGCGCAGGTGGGTGAACGGGCCCTCGGGCGCGGTGGCCCAGGGGAGGAAACCGACCGCCATGAGAACCAGGACCAGCGCACGAAGCGCGCTCGCGCGCGCTGGAGCGACCCGGCCCGGCAGTTGGGTCGCGAGCGCCCCCGCGGCCATCGCCCCCAGGGCGGCGGCGAGGAGCGGGTCTCCCGCCGTGGCGGCCCAGAAGGGGACTGCCAGCGCGGCCCAGGGGGCGAGCCTTCCGACCCGGGAGGGGAGGGTGCGGGTCACCCGGACCCACAGGCCGAGCAGGGTGCCGGCCCCCAGCCCCAGGCTCAGGCCGAAAAAGAGGGCGCCGGCGGCCGCCGGGAGCCAGGACCCCAGGGTTTCCCCGTGCCCGGCCCCGGGCAGGGGCAGAAAGCCCGCGGCTTCGAGGACGCGATTCTTGGCCAGGAGGTGCAGCGCCGCGTCCCGCGTGCGCAGCGCCCCCAGGGCGGCGCCGCAGGCGGCTCCCCAGGCGGCGGCGGCAGACAGGGGAAGGGGAGCGTTCACGGGCCTCCGGGGTCGCGCGGCGCGGGGGCAGGGAGGATCGGCCTCGGGCTCCGCTCCCCGAGGCGCGCCCATCGCGGGATGGCGGGGAGTGCGAGTCTACACGAGCTCCTGCTCGATGCGGTAGACCCCTTCCCCCAGGTCCTGCACGACGGTGAAGCCGAGCTTCCTCGCTAGGCCCAGCATGCCCTCGTTTTCCGGGAGGACCATACCCGTGATCCTCTTCAGGCCGCGCTCCCGCGCGATCTCCATGCCCACGCTCACGAGCTTTCGCCCCAGGCCCTGGCGCTGGTAGTAGTCCCCCACCACGACGGCGAGCTCGGCTTCTTCCCAGGCCGAAGAGACGTGGAGATGACACATGCCCAGGAGGCGCTCGCCCCCCGGAGGCTCCTCCATGGCCACCAGGGCGATCTCCCGGTCGTAGTCCACCTGGCAGAACCGGGCGAGCTGCTCATGGCCCATGCTCTTGATGAGGTGGAAGAAGCGAAAGTAGATCGTCTGGGCCGACAGCCCGGCGAAGAGCTCCTGGGTCATCGGCTCGTCCTCGGGGCGGATGGGCCGCACGAGCACGGGGGTGCCGGAAGCCATGACCCAATGGCGCTCGTACTGGGTGGGGTAGGGGCGAATGACCAGGTGGTCCGGGCTCTGCACCCCGGTGGACTCGAGCAGCACCCGGCCGTCCACCGCCAGGACATCCTGTCCGGAGAGGATCAAGGGGTTGATGTCGAGCTCCGCAATCTCGGGGAAGTCAGAGACGAGGTACGCCAGCCGCACGACCACCTCTTGCAGGAGCTCCAGGTTGGCCGGAGGCCGGTTGCGGTAGCCTTTGAGCAGCTGATAGACCTTGGTGGATTCGATGAGCCGGCGCGCCAGCAGCATGTTCATGGGCGGGAGCCCGATGGCCTTGTCGCGCAGGATCTCGGTGAGGATGCCCCCCATGCCGAAGAGGACGGTGGGGCCGAAGTCTGCGTCCCTCTTGCTCCCCACGATCACCTCGTAGTCCACCCGCTCCACCATGGGCTGCAAGGTCACGCCCAGGATGCGGGCGCCGGGCTTGAACTGCCGGGCGTTCTCCACCACCTTGCGGTAGGCGGTGCGCACGTCCTCGGCGCTGTGCAGGTTGAGCTGGATGCCTCCGGCGTCGGACTTGTGGCTGATGTCCCGGGAGTGGATCTTCAAGACGATGGGGTAGCCGATCTCGTCGGCCCGCTCCACGGCCTGCTCCTCCGAGGTGGCCACCTCGGTGCGGTTGACCGGGATGCCGTAGGCGGCGAGCAGCCCCTTGGCCTCGGTCTCGGTGAGCAGTGGCTGGTCGCGGTCCAGCGAGGCCTCGACGATCGCCCGGGCCCGCTTGCGGTCGAACCAGAGGTTGGGCGGGAGGTTGGGCGGGGTCTCCTGGAGAAGCTCGAGGTTCTTCGTGTACCGGTACATGTACATGAGGGTGTTGACGGCGCGCTCCGGGGTCTCGAACACCGGCACGCCGGCCTCGTTCAGGATCCGGATGCCCTCCGCCACGTCCATGCCCCCCATCCAGACCGCACAGGCCGGGGTCTTGGACTCCTGGATCACGGGTATGATCTCCCTTGCCACGGCCGCCGGGTCGGTCATGGCCTGGGGCGCCAGCACCACCACGAGGCCGTCCACCTCGGGGGCGGCCAGGACGAGGCGGGCGGCGTCCCGGTAGCGCTCGGCCGGGGCATCCCCCAGGATGTCCACCGGATTCGCGCGGCTCCAGGCCGCCGGCAGCACCTCGTCCAGGGCCGCGATGGTCTCGGGCGCGAGCTCCGCCGGGGTGCGATTCCACTCGTGAAGGGCATCGGCCGTCATCACCCCGGGTCCCCCCGCGTTGGTCAGGATCGCAAGCCGCGGGCCGCGTCCCCGGCCCTGCTTCGCCAGGGTTTCCGCGCAGTCGAAGAGCTCCCCCAGGGTGTTGACCCGGATCACGCCGGCCCGGGCGAAGGCGGCGTCGTACACCTCGTCGTCCCCCACCAGGGAGCCCGTGTGGCTCGCCGCGGCCTTGGCCCCGGCAGCGCTGCGCCCTGCCTTGACTGCGATGATGGGTTTCACGCGGCTCACCGCGCGGGCGGCGCTCATGAACTTGCGCATGTGGGTGAGGGCCTCCACGTAGAGCAGGATCGAGTCCACGTCGGCCCGGTTGCCCAGGTAGTCGATGAGGTCGGCGAAGTCCACGTCGGCCATGGCGCCGATGGAGACGAAGTGGCTGAAGCCGATCTTGCCGGCCATGGCCCGGTCCAGGATGACCGTGCAGATGGCCCCGCTCTGGCTCAGGAGCGCCACGCGGCCCGGGTAGCACATGTGGGCGGCGAACGAGGCGTTGAGCTGTATCCCGGGAACGATGATGCCCAGGCAGTTGGGTCCCAGGAGCCGGATGCCGGTGCGGCGGGCGGTCGCCACGATCTCGGCCTCGATCCGGGCGCCCTCGTCTCCCACCTCGCGTCCGCCGGCGGAGATCACGATCGCCGCCCCGACCTGCACCTGGGCGGCCTCCTCGAGCACCGCGGGAACGCTCCCGATGGGGACCGCGATGACCGCCAGATCCACGCTCGTCCCGATGGCGGCGAGATTCGGATGGCACGCAAGTCCCAAAATTTCAGGATACTTGGGGTTCACCGGATGAATGGGGCCGGCGAAGCCGCCGCCGATCAGGTTGCGCAGGATCGCGTGCCCCACCGTGCCTTCCCGGGGCGTGGCGCCCACCACGGCGACGGAGCGGGGTTCGAAGAGCTTTTCGAGATTGCGGGTACTCATGGCGCGCCTCGGCGGACGGGTCTCGTTCTCGATGTCACAAGTGGACGAAGGGTACCCGAGCGCGCTCCAACCCACAAGCGAGGCCAGGGGCCAAGATACACAGCTGGCGAGGCGCCGCGGCCGGGGAAATGGCCGCCCCCTTCCGCTTAACCCTGATCGAAATCGAAATCGGGGGTCGGGGGGTCGATTTCGATTGCGATTTCGATTTCGACGGGGTGGTTGTGCACCCTTGCCGCCGGCCCGACGGCCGCGCCCGATCCGGCATCTTGTCCTTGGCCCGGTTTGGCCGCCTGGGGTACCTTGACGCCGTCACAGGAACCCCCGGCGAGGAGGCACCCCATGAGCGAAGACGACCGCAGACGCCATGCCCGGCTGCCCCGGGAGGCCGTCACCACCTGCCAGCCCATCACCTACCCCCTGGGGTCGGAGCCCGAGACCGAGATCCGCATGCTCGACGTGAGCGAGGGCGGGGTGCGGTTCGCCTCACACAAACCCTTTGCGGTGGGCGCGCCGCTCCAGGTGGCGCTCAAGCTCCAGGGGTGGCATCGCCATACCACGGGCTTTCTCAAGTACGACCAGACCGACCTCTCCGAGCCCCTCACGGCCGTGGGGCGCGTCACGCGCTCGGAGGCGCTGCCCGGCGGGGCCTACGAGATCGGCGTCCAGTTCGTCGACATCTGGGAAGACCACTGGCGCGCCATGCGCAGCTTTCTCCGGAACGAGCTGGAGGCGGGTCGGGACTGAGCGGTCCCGGTGAGGGGTGCCCTAGGGGGCTGAGGCAGCACCGTCTGCGGTCACCGACCCGCAACACGCAGCGTGCAGCGTGCCCTGGCGGCTCGCCACGCTCCTTGACACCGAGGCAACGGCGCCGGTAGAAGGAAACGCTGTTCGTCTGCGGAAGCCTTTCCCTTTCGACGTGGGGTGAGCGCGATGTACCCGAACTTCGAGGAAGCCCTGTTGGCGCTGGTCATCGGCATGGGGGGGGTGATGGCCTTCCTCACCGTGCTGACGCTGGTGACCGGGATGATCACCCGGGTGTGGAAGGAGCCCGGTGCCGCAGCGGCGGCTCCGGCGCCCGCTCCCGAGCGCCCCCTGACGGTGCCCCCCCCGCCGGCCGCGAAGCACTTGCCTGCCGCCGGCGTTTCGCCCAAGGCGCAGATCCCGGCGGAGGGGACGGAAGAGGGCGCCCTGGCCGCCGCCGTGGCGGTGGGGCTCCATCTGCGGGGGGCGGGATCCCAGCCCGGGGCCGAGGTGGCGGCGGCCATCGGCGCGGCCCTGGCGCTGCACCGCGCCCGCGCGGCGGCGGGGGCCGAGGCGGGGCGGGAGGCGGGTGGGGTACGGGGGACTCCCTGGAGGCTCGCGGGAAGCCTCGAGGCCATGGGGGGCCGGATGCAGCGCCGCGAGCGGTCCGGGTTCGGAGGGGCGGGGTCGCGCTAGAGGGCCTTTCGCCGGCGCGCCGGCGCTGGCCCCAGGGTCGGCGCGTCTGTTTCGGGTTCTGTGTCTTCTTGCATCGGGAAGGATGGGCCATGCTTCGCTGGGTTGCGGTTGTGCTGCTGGGTCTTGCGGGGAGCGCGTTCGCCGCCGAGGTGGAGGTTGCCCGGTTCGTCGAGCCCGGGGCGGGGCAGGAAGACCCCCTGGCGGGGCGCCTGGTGTACCTGCCCGACGACCTGCGCCAGGCGCAGCAGCTCGTCCACGCCTGGAACATGGCCGTGTCCGTGGGCTCGACGGACACGGCCGGGTGGAGGGTGCCGCGCCTGGAGGAGCTCTACGGGCCGGGCGCGGTGGCGAGGGAGGCCTGGGCGGCCCCCGACGGGAGCGCTCTCTACGGGGGGGAAGAGGAGGAGCGGCAGGCGCTGCGCCAGGGCCTGCTCTTCGACCTGCGCTACCGGGACGACCTCTCGGGGGTGCTCCTGCTGGCGGCCCCGGCCGAGCTTGCGGCGCGCATGCAGTCCTTCGTCGACAGCGCCTGGTTCGGGCGCGGGCACGCAACCCCGCCCCGGCCCACCCCTCCCATGTCGGAGGCCTTCGAGGCGGACCGCGCCGTACGAGAGCTCGTTCGCCTGAGCGGTGTGGCCCAGATCGGGTGGAAGAACTACCTGATGATCGCGGTGGGCATCGGGCTCCTGTACCTGGGCATCAGCAAGGGCTTCGAGCCGCTTCTGCTCGTGCCCATCGCCACGGGCTGCATCCTGGTCAACGCCGTGGGGGCCAACATGGCCGGCGCCCCGGGCAGCGACGCGGCCGGGCTCCTGGGGTACTTCTACGAGTACGGCATCAAGACCGGGATCTTCCCCCTGATGATCTTCCTGGGGATAGGGGCGCTCACCGACTTCGGGCCGCTTCTGGCCAACCCCTCCACCTTTCTGCTGGGCGCCGCGGCCCAGCTCGGGATCTTCGGCACGTTCTTCGTGGCCGCCTGGCTCATCCCCTGGTTCGACATGCGGGAAGCCGCGGCCATCGCCATCATCGGGGGTGCCGACGGGCCCACCTCCATCTACGTGGCCTCCAAGCTCGCCCCGCATCTGTTGGGGGCGATTGCGGTGGCGGCCTACAGCTACATGGCCCTGGTGCCCATCATCCAGCCCCCCATCATGCGGGCGCTCACCACCGAGGCCGAGCGCACGGTGGTGATGCGCCAGCTCAAGCCCGTGTCCAAGCAGGCCAAGATCGCCTTCCCCATCGTGGTGACCCTGCTGTGCATCCTGACCCTGCCCGACGCGGTGCCCCTGGTGGGCATGCTCATGTTCGGAAACCTGCTTCGGGAGTCGGGGGTGACCCAGCGGCTGGCCAAGGCCTCCCAGAACGAGATCATCAACATCACCACGATCCTGCTGGGCACGGCGGTGGGCACCAAGCTCTCGGCGGAGGCCTTCCTCAACGTGCGCACGTTGGCCATCGTGGTGCTGGGGTGCGCGGCGTTTTGCCTGGGCACGGCGGGGGGCGTGCTCTTCGGCAAGCTCATGTACTGGGTGACCAAGGGCAAGGTGAACCCGCTGATCGGGGCCGCCGGGGTCTCGGCCGTGCCCATGTCCGCCCGGGTGGCCCAGACCGTGGGGCAGCAGTACAACCCCCGCAACTTCCTGCTCATGCACGCCATGGGTCCCAACGTGGCAGGCGTCATCGGCTCGGCCGTGGCCGCGGGCATCCTGCTGGCGCTGCTGCGGTAGG
>JBFLZB010000102.1 GCA_040756475.1 Thermodesulfobacteriota bacterium | reverse complement strand
CGCCCGCCCTCGGGTCCACCCCGAACCCTCCGGGCGCACGCTGTGCGCCCCTACGCGCCCAGACGCCGGGGTTCGCTCCCCAGCGGGTCCACCCACACGATCCGGAAGAGAACCTTCTCGCCGCCGTTCGCAGTGGGAGCGGCCGGCCGGTTACGCCCCTCTTGATGCAACCACAAAGACACGAAGACACAAGGAAAACCGCTTTGTTTTGGAACAGCCAAGCAGAGCGCACCGTTCTGTTTCTTTGCGGTTTCGGAAACGACTAGAAAATGCTTTGTGTCTTCGTGCCTTCGTGGTTCCCCATCGTTCTTCCCTCGGGCGCAATCCCGATTCCGATCAGGATCGAAGGCGGCTACCCGCTACAGCTCCAGGCCGCTGAACCCTAATCCCCCGCGCCCCCCAGGGTGCGCAGCCGGCGCTCGGAGCGCAGCCGGCGCTCCTCGTCCCGGTCGATCTCCCGCAGGGTGCCCTCGACGAACACCAGGTGGTCGTGGGCCGCCGTTCGCGCCGTCTCGGCGTTGCCCGCCAGGAGCGCCTCGAAGAGCTCCCGGTGCTGCCGCAGCAGCACTTCGCGCACGCCCTCCCGGGTGTAGAGGCGCTCCCGGGAGGAGACGATCCCCCGGCGCAGCAGGTCGAAGAGCCCCCGCATGATGTGGAGCAGCACCACGTTGTGGGCCGCCTCGGCGATGGCCAGGTGGAGCTCCGCGTCCGCCTCGGCCTCGGCCACGGGGTCCGCCCGCCGGTGGGCATCGTCCATGGCTGCGAACCGCCGCTCCAGGATCTCCCGGTCCGCCTCCGTGGCCCGCCGTGCGGCGTAGTAGGCCGCGATGCCCTCCAGTGCCTGCCGGAACTCCAAAAGGTCGTACACCGTCTCGGGGTGCCGCTGGAAGAGCTGGACCAGGGGATCGGTGAGGGTGGGGGCCAGGACGGCGCTTACATAGGTGCCGCCCCCCTGGCGCGTCTCCACCAGCCCCAGGGTCTCGAGCTTCTGGAGGGCCTCCCGCAGGGAGGGCCGCGAGACGTCGAGGCGCAGGGCCAGCTCGCGCTCGGGGGGAAGGCGTTCACCGGGCTTCAGGGTGCCCTCGAGGATGAGGGACTCCAGCTGGCGCACGATGGCGTCGGAGATCTTGGGGGACTTGACGCGGTCGAAGGCCATGGTTTCCTTTCGCCGGGCACTGCTGGTCATACCGGTTTTCTCTCATAGCACGCGCCGGCGCGAGTGTCGAGACCCAATCCAGGACCCGGTGCGGGCGAGGGCGCAGGCAAGGGATTTCGCTTGACACCGGCAAAACCCTGGTTTAGAAAGCTTGGTCAGAACACTTGACCAAGCCCTCGCCCTTGCGCGTTTTGGACGGCCTTCTAAACTCCTGCACCGTCCGCGTCGGGGATCCCGCTCGCCCCACCCACCACCCGTCAGGGAAAGAAGGAGGAGATCATGCGAAAGGGAAGAACGCTTCTCGGTATCGTGGCTGCGGCAACCGCTCTGTGCCTGGCGGCGGGCCCGGCCCTGGCCCAGGAGAAGAAACAGCGGGAGAAGTTCGGGGCCGACACTCGTCACGAGAAGGTGAAGAACCTCAAGGTCGAGACGAGCAAGGACAAGATTCGCTGGAAGATGGTCATGCCCTGGACGAAGGGCCTGCTCTTCTACGACATGTGCCAGCACTTCGCCGACACCGTGCGGCTCGCCTCGGGGGGCCGGCTGGAGATCAAGCTCTTCAGCGCCGGCGAGCTCGTGGGCGCCATGGAGAGCTTCGACGCGGTGAGCAAGGGCTCCGCCGAGGTGCTCCACGACTGGCCCGGGTACTGGAAGGGGAAGAACGAGGCCTTCGTGGCCTACTCCTCGGTGCCCTTCGGGCTCGACGCCGAAGGCTACAACATCTGGCTCTACGAGAGGGGCGGGCTCGAGATGATGCAGGAGCTCTACGGCAAGTTCAACATGTACGCCCTTCCCGGAGGCAACGGCGGCCAGGAGATGGGCCTCTTCTCGAACAAGAGAGCCACCAAGATGGCCGACTTCAAGGGCATGCGGGTACGCACCCCCGGCTGGTACATGGACATCATGAACCGCCTGGGCGCGAGCGTGACGCCCCTGCCCGGCGGCGAGATCTATCTGGCCCTGGAGCGCGGGGTGATCGACGCGGCCGAGTTCAGCTCCCCGGCCATCAACTACCCCATGGGCTTCGACGAGATCACCAAGTACGTCATCCAGCCCGGCGTGCACCAGCCCTCTGTGCAGTGCGCCCTGGCCTTCAACATGGACGCCTGGAAGAAGCTTCCCGAAGACCTCAAGTGGATCGTCGACACCGCCGCGAAGGAGCTCCAGCTCTGGTCCACCGCGTGGCAGGAGAACCTCAACATCGAGGCGGTGCGGCTGTTCAAGCAGCGTGTCGAGTTCGTGAAGATGGATCCCGAAACGATCAATGAGTTCGCCAAGGTCTCGTACGAATACCTTGAAGAGCTCAAGGGGAAGTTTCCCGACGTAAAGAAGGCCCTCGACTCGCAGGACCAGTTCAAGGCCGACTTCGCCGACTGGCGCGAGGAGCGCAGCGGCGTGGCGCCCTGGCCCTACGAGCAGTTCGTGAAGGGAAAGCACCTGCAGTAGTCGTGCGCGCGCCCCGCCGGGGCTCGTCCCCGGCGGGGCGCTTCTCTCCAGGAGGAGGCCCATGCAGGCCGTGGCGCGGTGGATCGACGGACTCAACGAACGGGTGGGGGTGCTGACTGCGTACCTCATCCTGCCCATGGTGGGGGTGGTGACCTACGAGGTCTTCCTGCGCTACGTCCTCAACGCACCCACCATGTGGGGCTTCGAGGTCACCACCTTCCTCTACGGGGCCCACTTCATCCTGGCCTTCGGGTACGCCCACAAGCACGACGGCCATGTGGCCATCGACATCTTCGAGTCCCGGCTGCCGGCCAGGCCCCGGCTCCTCCTGCGGGTGGCCGTGAACCTGCTGGTCTTCCTGCCCACGGTGGGCCTGCTCACGGCCTGGGCGGTCATCTACGCGATAACCTCGTGGCAGCAGTGGGAGCTGGCCTCCACCTCGTGGGCCCCCAAGGTATATCCCCACAAGACCATCATGGCCGTGGGGCTGGCGCTGCTCTGGCTCCAGGGCCTTGCCAAGCTGATCCAGGACCTGGGGAGCCTGCGGCGCAGCTAACCGGAAGGCACGAGGTTTTCGCGCCGCGGCCCGGGCAGCGGCCCCACACGATGGAGGGACGACAGTTCCCATGAGCCCCGAAGTCCTCACCGTCCTCATGTTCGCCACCCTGGTGGTGGCCATCGCCCTGGGCCACCCCCTGGCCGTGACCCTGGCGGCGGTGGCAACCATTTTTGGGTTGCTCGACAACGGTTTCAACGTGCCGGCGCTCCTGGACCTGTTCGTGAACAACGTCTGGGGCATCGAGCAGAACTATGTGCTCGTGGCGGTGCCGCTCTTCATCTTCATGGCCCAGGTGCTGGACCGCTCCAAGGTCTCAGAGGGGCTTTTCGAGGCCCTTTACATCGTGCTGGGGGGCCTCAGGGGGGGGCTCGGCCTCGCCGTGATCGTGGTGAGCACCGTGTTTGCGGCCACCACGGGCATCATCGGGGCCTCGGTGGTGGCCATGGGGCTCATGGCGGGCCCGGCCCTGGTGCGCAAGGGGTACGAGAAGGGCATGGCCTCGGGGATCATCTGCTCCTCGGGGACCCTGGGCATCCTGATCCCCCCCAGCATCATGCTGGTGGTGTACGGGGGGCTCACGGGGCTCAAGGAGACTTCGGTCGGCAACTTGTTCGCCGCGGCCGTGCTGCCCGGGCTCCTGCTCTCGGGCCTCTACATCGCCTATGTGCTCCTGCGCTGCACCTTGAATCCCTCCCTGGGGCCACCCATCCCCCGGGAGGAGCGGACGGCAACGGTGGGACAGAAGCTCGCCATGACCATGAAGAGCTTCGTCCCTCCGTTCAGTCTGATCCTGATCGTGATGGGGGCGATCCTCGGAGGGGTGGCCACCCCCACCGAGGCCGCGGCCCTGGGGTGCGTGGGCGCGCTGCTCCTGGCCCTGGTAAGCCGCAAGCTCGACTGGCAGGTGATCCGGCTGGCCAGCGTCGCCACCGCCCGCACCACCGCCATGATCATGCTCCTCTTCGTGGGGGGTAAGCTCTTCAGCGTGGTGTTCCTCTTCATGGGGGGCGGCGACGTGGTGTCGGATGCGCTCCTCGGGATGGAGGTGAGCCCGTACGTGGTGCTCGCCATCATGATGGCGGTGGTCTTCGTGCTGGGGATGTTCATCGACTGGGCGGCCATCCTGCTCGTGGTCGTCCCCATCTTCACCCCCATCGCCATGAATCTCGACTTCAACCCCCTGTGGTTCGCGATGCTGGTGTGCGTGAATCTCCAGACCTCGTTCCTCACGCCGCCCTTCGGGTACGCCCTGTTCTACTTCAAGGGGGTGGCGCCGGCCGAGGTGGGCATGGGCGACATCTACCGGGGCATCTTCCCCTTCGTGGCACTCCAGCTCATCGGCCTGATCCTGCTGGTCCTGTTCCCGGGAATCATTACCTGGCTGCCCTCCGTCGTCTTCGGAGCCAAGTGAACCTTGCGAGGTGCCCCATGACCTACCCCCGCGTCACGCCCGAAGACATCGCCTACCTGAAGCAGGCCGTCGGCGAGTCCCACGTCTCCACCGGCGGGTCGAACCTCGACCTCCACTCCAAGGACGAGAGCTACCACGAGCCCCACCGGCCCGACGTGGTGGTGTGGCCCCAGAAGACCGAGGACGTGGTTGCGGCCGTGAAGCTGGCGGACCGGAAGGGCTACGCCGTAACCGCCTGGTGTGCCGGGACGAGCCTGGAGGGAAATCCCATCCCCGTGAAGGGGGGCATCGTGCTGGACTTCACCGAGATGAACCGGGTGCTCGAGGTGCGGGAGAAGGACCTCCAGGTGGACGTGGAGGTGGGCATCCAGTACCGGGAGCTCAACAACCAGCTCCGGCACTACGGGCTCTTCTTCCCCCCGGACCCGGGGGCCTGGGCGGCCATCGGCGGGATGATCGGGAACAACGCCTCCGGCGTGCGCACCGTGGCCTACGGAGCCACCCGGGACTGCATCCTGGGCATGGAGGTGGTGATGGCCGACGGGCAGCTCATCAAGCTCGGGAGCCGTGCCATCAAGAGCTCGTCGGGGTACGACCTCCTGCGCCTGATGGTGGGGAGCGAGGGAACCCTGGGCATCGTCACCAGGGCCACCCTGCGCCTCAAGGGGCTGCCGCCGGAGTACCTGACGGTGGTCGCCACCTTTCCGACAGTCCACGACGCCTGCGAGGCGGTGAGCGACACGATCCGCTATGGCCTGAACCCGGCGGCGCTGGAGCTCATGGACGACGCGGTGGTGGCCGAGATCAACCGGGACCAGAAGATGGCCCTGGACGAAAAGCCCATGCTCTTCCTCGAGTTCCACAACGTGAACGAGGCGGCGCTCGCCAGCCAGTACGAGATGGTGGAGGGGGTCCTCCAGGAGCACGGGGCGCTCAAGATCGAGCGTGGGGTCGGCGCCGACGAGCGGGTGCGGCTGTGGGAGGTGCGTCACGGGGCCCTGGAATCGATCAAGCGAAATCACCCGGGGCAGATGGTGCTGCTGGTCGACACCTGCGTGCCGATCAGCCGCTACGCCGAGATGGTGGACACGGCCAAGGAGGTCGTGGCAAAAGAGGGGGCGACGGGATTCTTCTGGGGTCACGCCGGTGACGGCAACCTCCACCTGGGACTCATGTACCCGGCGGCCGACGCCGCGGCCAAGGCGGCGGTGCAGCGGGTGAACCGGGCGGTGGTGGAGCACAGCATGGCCATCGGGGGCACCTGCACGGGCGAGCACGGCATCGGGGTGGGCAAGCTGCCGTTCGTGGCGGCCGAGCACGGCCCGGCGCTGGAGTACATGCGCCGCATCAAGGCGGCGTTGGATCCCAAGGGCATCCTCAACCCGGGGAAGATGCTCCCCGAGAAGTGATCCTTTGTTTCCCTCAGGAGGAGAACCCATGCTCCCGAAGTTCCAGACGATCCTCTACGCCACCGACCTCTCGGAGCACTCCCCCGAGGTCTTCCACTACGCCATGAGCCTGGCCCAGCAGTACGGGGGCAAGATCGTGATCGTCCACGCCCTGGAGCCCTTGAGCCCGTTTGCCAAGAGCATGGTGGACCTCTATGTCTCGAAGGAGCAGACCGAGAAGCTCCACGCCAGCGCCGTGGAGCGGGTGCGGGAAACCGTGCGGGAGCGCCTCGAGCTCTTCTGCAACGAGGAGCTCTGCACCGACCCCCAGGGCCGCGACCGGGTAGCGGACATCCGCATCCTGGACGGCCGGCCCGCCGAGGTGATCCTGGACGAGGCGGCGCGCCTCCAGCCCGACCTCATCGTCATGGGCTCCCACGGGCACACCGCCGTGGGGGAGATCCTGCTGGGCACCACCGCCCACCGGGTGATGCAGCGGGCCCGGGTGCCGGTGTTCCTGGTGCGCCTGAGAAAGTAGACGCCCCCTGCGGTCGGTATCGCTATCGGTATCGAACCCGATCCCGATTCCCCGGCCGGCTCAATAGGGCAGAGCGACCCCCACGTACAGAAGGGGCCCGTCGTAGCCCAGGTTGCGGGGCTTGCCCCGGACGCGGGCGTTGGAGAGGTGGTGCCAGCGCACGCCTCCCCGCACCAGGGTGCCCCCGCCCGAGGCGTAGCCCGCGCCCATGCCTGCCTGCAGGTCGAAATTGAACCGCAGGCTCGCGTCGGTCATGGGCTCCTCGTGGACGACCGCGCCGGCCAACCCGTCCAGGTACCCCGACCAGCGCCCGCTCTGGGCGAACCGCCAAAGCGCCCCCACCTGGGGCCCCCCCAGGAGGTGGTCCTACGTCCGCAGCGCGTGGGCGTACCCCAAGGTCACCCCGGCGTGCACCCCCAGGTCGGGCGCCAGGCCGTACCCGAGCCCCGCCTGCACCAGGTGGATCTGCCCGAGCCGATTGTCGAAGGAGACGCCTCCAGAAGCCAACCACCAGCGGGAGCTGTCGCCGAAGATTTCATTCGCCAAAGCAGCAGAGGGCTCGGCGTGGGCAGGATATACGAGGGACGCCGCGATCCCGATGGCAAGCAACCTCCGGAACAACGTCAAGAGCACGTTTGGCAAAGTGCATCGCCACCCGGAGAGCCCTGCGGCCGCGGTCGGCCGCGGTTGACACCCGTTCCTTCCCTCTCCTAGCATGCGCGCGTCCGTCATCTTCGCCCTTTCCCCCGGGTTTGTTGCCCACAGCGACGAGCCTGACCGCAGAATCGGGATTCTATATGGCCAAGGTCCTCATGCTCCAGGGCACGGGCTCCGACGTGGGCAAGAGCGTGCTCGCCGCCGGACTCTGCCGCCTGCTGCGCCAGGACGGGGTGCGGGTGGCGCCCTTCAAGCCCCAGAACATGGCGCTCAACTCCTTCATCACGGCCGAGGGCGGCGAGATGGGGCGCGCCCAGGTGGTGCAGGCCGAGGCCGCGGGGGTGGCTCCCCACGTGGACATGAACCCGGTGCTCCTCAAGCCCACCACCGACGTGGGCGCCCAGGTGATCCTCCAGGGCAAGGTCCACGGGAACATGAAGGCCCTGGAATACCATGCCTTCAAGAAGGTGGCCCGGGAGACCGTGTTCGATAGCTTCCGGCGCCTGGCGCGGCGCTTCGACGTGATCGTGGCGGAGGGGGCCGGGAGCCCGGCCGAGATCAACCTGCGGGAGGGGGACATCGCCAACATGGGGTTTGCCCTGGAGGTGGGGTGCCCCGTTCTCCTGGTGGGCGACATCGACAAGGGCGGGGTCTTCGCTTCCCTGGTGGGCACCCTGGAGCTCATCGCCCCCGAGGAGGCCGCCCTGGTGCGGGGCTTCGTCATCAACAAGTTCCGGGGGGACGCGAGCCTCCTGGAGCCCGCCTTTGCCGCCATCACGGCGCGCACCGGCAAGCCCTTCCTGGGCACGGTGCCGTACTTCCGGGACATCTTCCTCCAGGAGGAGGACGGCATCCACCGCGACGTGGTCCGGGCCCGGGCCGGCGGAGACCGGGTGCGGGTGGCGGTGGTGGTGCCCAACCGCATCAGCAACTTCACGGACTTCGACCCGTTCCTCGGAGAGCCTGGCGTGACCCTGGAGTTCGTACGTGCCGGCGAGCGCCTGGGGCGAGCGGACATCGTGATCCTGCCGGGGTCCAAGAACACGGTGGACGACCTGGAGGCCCTGCGGCGCTCGGGGCTCGCCGACGAGATCCTGGAAAACCGCCGCCGGGGCGCCATCGTGGTGGGGCTTTGCGGCGGCTACCAGATGCTGGGGCGGTGGGTGCGCGATCCCCACGGGGTGGAGAGCCTGCGGCGCGAGGCCCGGGGCCTGGAGCTCCTGGACGTGGAGACCGTGATGGAGAAGGAGAAGGTCACCGCCCAGGCCCAGGCCCGCGTGCTCCCCGGGGCCCTGCCCTGGTTCGAGGACGCCGAGCCCCTGACGGGCTACGAAATCCACATGGGACGTACGGTCCTTGGCGCCCGGTCTCGCCCCCTGCTGCGGGTGGAGCGGCGCGGCGACGAGCAGAGCCATGAAGACGGTGCCCTGAGCGCCGACGGCCGGGTCCTGGGCACGTACCTCCACGGCATCTTCGACAACGACGCCTTCCGCCGGGCCCTGCTCGATCTCTACCGGGAGCCGGCCGCCGCGGGCCCCTCTTTTGCCGCCCGAAAGGAGGAAGGCTACGACCGGCTCGCCGCCCTCCTGCGGGAGTGCGTCGACGTTGCGGCCCTCTATCGGATTCTGGAAGGCGGGCCGGAAGTGTAGCGAGGCGCCGCCTCAGACCGCCGAGGCGTGTGATCGGGCCGGGGGCCTCCCCTCCGGCGGCGCAGGATTTCGCTACCCTGGAGAAAGTCTGCCAGATTCCGGCGGGGGTGGTGAGGTCATCCCTTGTCCGCAGGGGCATCGCCACAGCCGCCTGCGCCGCCTACGGGGAGACCCCGGCCCACCCAGGAAACGGACGCATGGGTCAAGATCTTGGGTCTTCAAGGATTTCTGGGCTGGCCCCTCCGATCCACCTCTGCCCTTCGAAACGCCTCCGGCCCCTGTTCACCGCGCAGGTGGTATCTGCCGGGGCCCCACCGCCTTGACAGCCCGAATGTGTCTGCCACACTGCCTCCGATGGCAGGCGCCGCCCCCATCGGAACTGCCGATGGAGGCGGCGGCAACCCCAGAGGGCTGCCGCCCGGGCGGCCCAAACGGAAAGGAGGTGAGCCCGTGAACAAGGAACTGCGGAGGATCCTGGCAGGCGCGAGCATCGCGACGCTCGTGGCCGGCGCCGGGATCGCGGGACTCGGGTGCGCCAAGCGCGCCCACGGCAGCTGAGGCGGCCAGAAAGAGGGTGCAGGTAGCACCCAGGGCAGCTGAAGCGGTCAGAAGAGTGGTGCCGGCGGCACCACCAGCGGCGGAAGCTGACAGGGCCAAAAAAAATAGTGCAGTTTGCACTACCGAGACCTGTCGAGACCACGGGCCGGGGACCGACCCCCCAGGGGGCGGCCCCGGCTCTCTTTTGGCGGTAGCGATGACGAAGCCGACGTTGTCCGAGTCCTGCGGGCCCCCCGAGGCCCCCGAGTCCCATGTTCGCCCGTTCCCCCTCTGCCGGAGCCTCCTGGGCGAGGACCGGTGGGTGGAGCTCGAAGCGGCCTGCGCTCGGGACTTCGGCGGCCTGACCCTTTCCCGCGCGATCCCCCGCCTCGGCAGCCGGCTCGGCCTGCCCGAGTTCCTGGCCGAGCTGGTGAGTCTGGAGGAGACCCTGGGCGCGCTTCGCTCGGCGCGCTCCCCCCTCCCCGTGCCGGCGCAGCGCACGGCGAATCCCAGCCTGGTGGCCCGGGAGGTTCGGTGGCGGGGCCTTGCGGACCTGCTCCAGGGCTCGCCCGCCGCGGCGCCTCGCCCGGGAGACGCCGTGGTGCTGGCGTGGCGCACCCCCGGCGAGGGGGGGGAGCGGCTGCGGGAGGCGACGCCCGCCGACCTCCTCGCCCTCAAGATCGTGGCCGAAGAGCTGGACGTGCGCCGCGTGGCACAGGAAACGGGCGTATCCCCCGGCGACCTGGAGGATCTGCTCCGGGGGGCGGAGGCGCAGGGGCTGATCCTGGCCCCTCCCTCGGGGCTGCGCCGCGACCCCGGTGCGTTTCCCCGAGGGGAAGAGCGGTTCCTGACGGCCGCGACCTTCACCCTCCAGTGGCACGTGACCCAGGCCTGCGATCTGCGCTGCGCCCACTGCTACGACCGCTCCGAGCGGGCGCCCCTGGGCCTGGACCAGGGCCTTCGGGTCCTGGACGAGCTCTTCGACTTCTGCCGGGAACGCCACGTGAGCGGGCAGGTGACCTTTTCCGGCGGGAACCCCCTGCTCCACCCCGACTTCCTCCGCCTCTACGGGGGGGCCTGGGAGCGGGGGTTCGTGGCCGGCATCCTGGGAAACCCGGCTCCCCGGCAGCGGATCGAAGAGCTCGTGGCGGTGGCGCGCCCGGACTTCTTCCAGGTGAGCCTCGAGGGTCTGGAGGAGCACAACGATCGGATTCGCGGCCCGGGGCACTTCGAGCGGACCCTGGAGTTCCTCGATGCCCTGGGGGACCTGGGGGTCTACTCCATGGTCATGCTCACCCTCACCCGGGAGAACATGGACCAGGTCCTTCCCCTGGGGGAGGTGCTGCGGGGACGGACCGGGGTGCTGCACTTCAACCGGCTCTCCCCGGTAGGGGAGGGCGCCCGGCTGGCCCTGCCGGAGCCCGGGGCGTACGCGGACTTCCTCGAAGCCTACCTGGAAGCCGCGGCGCGAAACCCCGTGCTGGGCATCAAGGACAACCTCTTCAACCCCCTCCTGCGGGCCCGGGGCAGAGCGCCTTTCGGTGGCTGCACGGGGCACGGTTGCGGAGCGGCCTTCAACTTCCTGTCGCTGCTCGCCGACGGGGAAGTCCACGCCTGCCGGAAATTTCCCTCGCCCGTAGGCGACGTGCGCGAACAGGCCCTGGGTGCCATCTACGACTCGCCCCGGGCGGCCCAGTACCGCGCCGGTTGCCTCGAGTGCCGGGAGTGCGACCTGCGGGCGGCCTGCGGGGGGTGCCTGGCGTCGGCGAGCGGCCAGGGCCTGGACCCCTTCTCCCGGCGGGACCCCTTCTGCTCCCGCGACCCGGTCTCCCCCCAGCCCTTTCCCCCTGCGCGCCTGGACCCGGGGTTCGCTCTCCAGCGGGTCCACCCGCACGATCCGGGAGAGAACCCCGCCGCGCTGGCACCCGGGCGGTCGAGTGGGTAGACTGGGGCCGCAACTGCGCCGTCCCGACGTGCCCGTCCCCGGAGGATCCCATGCTTCGCAAGCCCCTGGCCGCACCGGCGGCTGCCCGGATCGCCGCTCTCGGTACCCTGCTCGCCCTGGCCGCCTGCGGGGGGCCCGGCCGGCTGCTGGAGGTCGGCCCCCAGCAGAAGGAGGTGCACATCACGGCGAGCAGCTTCTCCTTCGAGCCCTCCCACATCGTCGCTCGCGCGGGAAGCACCTTGGTGCTGCGCATCCAGAACGCCTCGGGCTCCGTCCACAACTTCACGATCACCGACCCCGGCGGCAGGGTGCTGCGCAGCGTGGACCTGGAGCCGCGCCAGGCGCAGCAGGTGGAGGTCGCCCTGCCCGACGCCGGGGTGTACCCCTTCTACTGCGCCAAGACCCTGCACCCCTCCCTGGGCATGAAGGGCCGCATTGAGGCCCGGTAGGGGGGAGAATCCGTGAGGCAGCCGTGCGCGTGATCCGATTCCAGGACGCCCAGGGGCAGACCCGCCTGGGGGTGCCCGAGGGGGCCGGGACCGCGGAGGCCCTGGAGGGGGATCTCTTCACGGGGCTCGTCCGCAGCGGGGCCCGAGTCGAGGTCCGCCGGCTTCTCCCGCCGGTGTTCCCGGTCAACATCTTTTGCGTGGGCCTCAACTACCGGGCCCACGCGGCCGAGACCGGGGCGGCCATCCCCGCGGACCCGGTGCTCTTCATGAAGCCCACGACGGCGGTCATCGGCCCGGGCGAACCGATCCCCCTGCCGGCGTGCAGCCGGGGACCCGAGGTGGACTACGAGTGCGAACTCGCGGTGGTCATCGGGGTGCGGGGCCGCGACATCCCCGAGGAAAGGGCCCTGGAGCACGTGCTGGGGTATACCGCTGCCAACGACGTCTCGGCCCGGCGGTGGCAGAAACACAGCGGGGGACAGTGGGTGCGGGGGAAGAGCTTCGACGGGTTCTGCCCCCTGGGCCCCGCGCTGGTGACCCGGGACGAGATACCCGATCCCCAGGGGCTGCGCCTGCGCACGCTCCTCAACGGCCGGACCATGCAGGAGGGCTCCACCGCCGACATGATCTTTTCGGTCGCCCGGCTGGTGAGCTTTCTGAGCCAGGACACGACCCTTCTTCCGGGAACGGTGATCCTCACGGGCACGCCGCCCGGGGTGGGTTTCGCCCGCACGCCCCCGGTGTTTCTCCAGGCGGGCGACGAAGTGATCGTAGAGGTGGAGGGAATCGGCGCCCTCGCCAATCCGGTGCGCCAAGGCGCTCAAGAACCCCTCGGCTCCGGCCGATAGGGTGTACCGGCAACTCGCGGCCCACATGGGGAAGACCCCGATTCCCTGGGGAGACGACATGGGCGAGCATCGAAGGGCTCCGCGTCTGGACAGCCTCAACATCCTCCACTTCCAGCTCCTGGGTCCCGGCGCGCCCTACGCCGCCCGCGGCATGGGGCGCACCCTCAACGTGAGCGAGGTGGGGCTCCTCCTGGAGGTCTACGAGCCGCTCCACACGGGCCAGGAGGTGCTCGTCACCCTCGGACTCGGGGAAGACCTGGTCGACCTCCGGGGAAAGGTGGTCTACGAGAAGCAGCAAGGGGAAAACGCCCACCACGCGGGCATCGAGTTCCTGGAGATGGACGATCGGGGCAGGGCCACCCTGAGCCGTTACCTCCTGGCCTTCCGGGAATCCTCGGGCTGATCCCCAAAGCCCCTCCAAGATCCGTGCTGCCGGGAACCCCGACGTCGTGAGGGGCCTGCCCCGCTCTGGCGAGGCGCGCCCTGCGGTTGCGTCCGCCACACCCCCCGCCTCCTGTGGGCCTGCCTGGGCTCTGCTTGACAGATCGGTGCCCGCCTCTACGCTGCCCTTCGTTGCCTCCTCACGACGAAACACAGGGAAGCGCGTGGCCATCCTCGAGATCAGCGTCGTCCCCCTGGGGACCGAATCCCCCAGTTTGAGCCGCCATCTGGCGGGCCTCCCCGGCATTCTGTCTGCCAGCGGGCTGCGCTATCAGATCCACCCCATGGGGACGGTGGCGGAGGGGTCCGTGCCCGACCTCCTGGCCCTGGCTGCGCGCCTGCACGAGGCCGGCTTCACCGGCGGCGCGCGCCGGGTCTCGACCCACATGGTGCTCGACGACCGGCGCGACCTCGACCGACCCATGGAGGAGAAGGTGCGCAGCCTGGAGCGGGCTGCCCGGAAGGGGCAGCCGTGATCGAGGGCGCGACATGGTGACATCGGCCGACCCCTGCGAGCGCGATGCCCTGTTGTGGGAATCCCGCGGGGAAGGGGTGGTGCAGTGCGCCCTGTGCGCCCACGGCTGCCGCATCCCCGAGGGGGCAGCGGGGCTTTGTGGCGTGCGGCAAAACCGGGGGGGCACGCTGCGCACCCTGGTGTACGGGCGCCTCGTGGCCCGCAATGTGGACCCGGTGGAGAAGAAGCCCTTCTTCCACGTGCGGCCGGGGTCGCTGTCCTACTCCGTCGCCACCGCCGGCTGCAACTTTCGCTGCGCCCACTGCCAGAACTACGAGATCAGCCAGGTCCAGAGGGACCGGGATGCGATCCCGGGCCGGTTCGTTCCCCCGGAAGCGGTGGTGGCCGCCGCCCTCGAAACCGGGTGCGCCAGCGTGGCCTATACCTACACCGAACCCACGGTCTTCTTCGAGTACGCCCTCGACTGCATGAAGCTCGCCCGCAAGGCGGGGCTCCTCAACCTGTTCGTGACCAACGGCTACGAGAGCCCCGCGTGCGTGGAGGCCGCGGTCCCGTACCTGGACGCGGCCAACGTGGACCTCAAGGCCATGACGGACAGCTTCTACCGCAAGGTCTGCGGCGCCCGCCTGGACCCGGTGTTGCGCACCATCCGGGAGCTCTGGCAACGGGGGGTGTGGGTGGAGGTGACGACGCTGGTGATCCCCCACCACAACGACGCGCCCGAGGAGTTGCGCGAGGCGGCGCGGTTTCTGGCCTCGGTGAGTTGCGACCTTCCCTGGCACGTGACCGGCTTCCACCCCACCTACCGCCTCACCACCGAACCGCCCACGGCGCCCTCTTCCCTGGAGGCGGCCCGCCGCATCGGCGTGGAAGAGGGCCTGCGCTACGTGTACTCGGGCAACCGCCCCGGCAGAGGCGGAGAGCAGACCCGCTGCCCCTCCTGCGGGCGCACGGTTATCGGGCGCCAGGGGTTTGCCGTGACCGAGAACAGCCTCACCCTCGCCGGCCGCTGCCCCGGGTGCTCCCAGGCCATCGCCGGCCTCGCCTTGGGAGGTGGAACATGAGCTACCGGAAGATCCTCATCCCCCTCGACGGCTCGGAGCTGGCCGAAGCGGCCGTGGACGCGGCCTTGCCCCTGGCCAGCGCCTTCGACTCGGAGCTGCTCCTCCTGGGCGTGCTGGACCTCACCGCCGGCATGTACGACGTGTACTCCGAGGCCTTCAGCCCGGTGGACCTGCGGGCGCAGCTCGAAAAATTCATCGAGACCGCGCTGGAGAAGGCCCGGGGGCGGGTAGAGGCCCAGGGCATCGCGGTGCGCACCTTCCTGGAGGTGGGGGTCCCCCATGAGGAAATCGCAAGGGTTGCCCAGGAACACGGCGCGGATCTCATCGCCATGACATCCCACGGCCGCAAGGGGCTCAGCCACCTGCTTCTGGGCAGCGTGACCGAGAAGGTGTTTCGCACCGCCCCTTGCCCCGTCCTCGTGGTGCGGCCGCAGGAGAAGGCGGCCCCTTGACACCCGGCGCGGCGTGGGATAGATAACTGCCGAGGTCTTCAATCATGATCATCACCCGGGCAACCGAGTACTCCATTCGGGCGATGCTCCACTTGGCCGGGCGCTACCCGGCCGCCGTGGTCTCGAAGCAGGAGATCTGCGTCGCCGAGCGCATCTCGCCCGCGTTTCTCACCAAGATCCTCCAGCCCCTCATCCGCGGGGGGCTCGTGCGGTCGAAGCGGGGCGTGGCGGGGGGGTTCTGCCTGGCCCGGGATCCTGCCCACGTCACCCTGCTGGACGTGATGCAGGCTGTGGACGAGCCCCTGGCCCTCAACATCTGCCTGCTGGAGGGGCAGCCCTGCGAACGGGAGTGCGTCTGCCCGGTCCACGACCTGTGGAGCGAGGCCCGCCAGACCATGGAGCGGATCTTCGGGGCCCGAAGCCTCGCGGAGCTGGTGGGGGAGCGGGCCCGCAGGGAGTCCTGCAAGAGCGAGTGACCGCGGGCGGCGCCGCCGCCCCGCTGTGTTTGCCGGCCCCCCGCCGGCCATGCCTTGGGAGGGAAGACCATCATGAGAGCGCCCCATCTGGTCCTTTGCGTGTCGGCCCTGCTCCTGGCCTGGAGCCAACCCCTGACCTCCGCAGCGTCCGAGCAGTTCCCGTTCTTCCCGAGCCTCCTCAACACGGCCACGGGCAAGCCCGTGCTCTCCACCGACTTCTTCCCGCCCCAGCGGTGCCGGGGCTGCCACGCGGAGATCTTCGACCAGTGGAAGGGGTCGATGCACTCCAACGCCTTCCACGATCCGGTGTTCCAGGCGCTGTGGAGGCTGGGGAGCGACGAGACCGGGGGTGCGGTGGACAAGCTTTGCGCGGGGTGCCACACGGGGGTGGGTACCGTGGCGGAGGAGGTGGTGCGGGATGCCAATGGCCACTTCCAGGTGAGCGAGATCGCGGCGGAAGGGGTGCAGTGCCACTTCTGCCACAGCGTGGTCTCGAGCAACATGCTCCAGACCCCTACCAACATGCCCCAAAACGCGAGCATCGTCGTGGACCCGGGCCTCGTGATGCGCGGGCCCCGGGACGACGCCAAGCCCATGTGGCACAAGGCCGAGTACTCCGAGCTCCACACCCGGGCTGAGTTTTGCGGCAACTGTCACAACGTCTTCCACCCCACCAACCACTTCCCCATCGAGAACACCTACAACGAGTGGAAGTTCTCCGTGTACGCCCAGAAGGGGATCGTGTGCCAGGACTGCCACATGATGCCGGTCGAGAAGGCCATCGAGGTGGCCCGCACCCTGGAGAAGCCGAAGAACCCCGGCAAGGCCTCTCCCATGGGGCCGGAGCGTCCCAACGTGTTCACCCACGAGTTCGTGGGGGCCAACTTCACCGTGACGCGCCTGCTCGGCGCCGACCGCCACGCCGACATGGCGGTGCAGCGCCTCCAGAGCGCGGCCGAGGTGACCCTGGGGCTGCCGGAGACGGCCCAGGGGGGCGACGTGGGGCGGATCAAGGTGCGGGTCACCAACGTGGGGGCGGGGCACCATCTGCCCACGAGCCTTACCGAGGTGCGGGAGATGTGGCTCGACGTGGCGGTGCGCGACGCGTCGGGGAGAGAGCTGTACCGGTCGGGGGCGCTCGACGATGCCCACAATCTCACCGAGGGCACCGTGCGCTTCTACACGCCCGCCGTGGACGAGAAGGGGCAGTATACGGTCAAGCCGTGGGAGGTGACCCGCTTCAACTACAACAGCACCATCCCCCCCAAGGGCTACGCGGAGCGGGAGTTCGCCTTCCTCGTGCCGAAGGAAGCCCCCGGCCCGCTCCAGGTCCAGGCCACCCTGCGTTACCGCTCCTTCCCCCAGGCCGTGGCGAACCTGCTCCTGGGGGAGAAGGCCCCGGTGCTGCCCATCGTGGACATGGCTGCCGCCTCGGGCTCCGTGCCGGTTCGGTAGGGGCAGCGCAGGCAACGCGCCCGCGGTCCGGGGCGCAACCCTGCGTACCGTAGGGGCGACGCATGCGTCGCCCCTACG
>JBFLZB010000101.1 GCA_040756475.1 Thermodesulfobacteriota bacterium | reverse complement strand
TTGTCGTGCTTGCCTCTTCGCTATTCGGTTTTCAAAGACCAACCCGAAACCGGGCTGCCCCGGCTCCGGCGGACAAGCGCTAACTCTACCCATCCCCCCAAACCCTGTCAACCCCCTTTCGGCTCCCCCCCAACCCTTCTCCCCCCCCGCCGAAAGGAAGGCAGCTTATACCCTGGCCCCCCGCCCCGTGTCAACGGCCTCTTTTTCGGTTTCCGAGGCTGCCGGGTCGATTGTCTGCAAGGATACGGAAGCATGGGCGTTTTGCGGCATTGGACGCCCGCTGCCGGCGGCTCTCAGTGGCCACCCCCGAGGTAGGCGCTCTGGACCCGGGGGTTTCCCAGGAGATCGGCGGCGGGGCCCTCGAGGGCCACCCGGCCCACCTCGAGCACGTAGCCCCGGTGGGCGAACTTGAGGGCCGCCCGGGCGTTCTGTTCCACCAGCACCACGGTGACGCCCGACTCGTTGATCTGCCGGATGGTCTGGAAGATCGCCTTGACCAGGAGGGGAGCGAGCCCCAGGCTCGGCTCGTCGAGGAGCAGCACCTTGGGGCCGGCCATGAGCGCCCGGCCGATGGCGAGCATCTGCTGTTCGCCGCCGCTCAGGGTTCCCGCGAGCTGGGTGCGGCGCTGGGCGAGCACGGGAAAGAGCTCGTAGATCCACTCCTGGGTCGTACGGGCGCGGCTCGCGTCGCGGCAGGTGAAGGCCCCCAGGCTCAGGTTCTCCTGCACCGTCAGGGTGCCGAACACCCGCCGGCCCTCGGGCACCTGGGCCACACCCTGCACCACCACCCGGTGGGCGGGCAGCTTGTGGAGCCACTGGGAGCCGAGTCGGATGGTCCCCCCCGAAGGGCGCACCAGGCCGCTCACCGCCATGAGGGTGGTGGTCTTCCCCGCGCCGTTGGCCCCCAGGATGGCGACGATCTCCCCCCGGCGCACCTGGAGGCTCACCCCGTGGAGCACCTCGACGCTGCCGTAGCGCACGGTGAGGCCGGCGATCTCGAGCAGGGCTTCGCCCATCAGTCGGCTCCCAGGTAGGCCTCGATGACCCGCGGGTCGGCCCGGACCGCGGCCGGCGGCCCCTCGGCGATCTTGGAGCCATACTCCAGCACCACGAGCTTCTCGCAGGCCCGCATGACGAGGCTCATGTCGTGCTCGATGAGGAAGACCGTGATCCCCCGCTCCGTGAGGCGCCCGATGAGGCCGAGCAGGCTGTGGGTCTCGAACTCGTTCATCCCCCCGGCCGGCTCGTCCAAGACGAGCAGCCGGGGCTCGGTGGCCAGGGCCCGCGCCACCTCCAGGAGCCGCTGGTTGCCGTAGGAGAGGGCGCCGGCCACCTGGGCGGCCTGGGAACGCAGCCCCACGAACTCCAGTTCCTGGAGGGCGCGCTCCAGGGCCTCGGCCTCTTCGCGCCGCTCGGAGCGGGTGCGCAGCATGCCGGCCAGGGGACCCGCCCCCATGCGGCAGTGGCGCCCGGCCAGCACGTTCTCGGCGGCCGAGAGGCGCTGGAAGAGGCGGATGGTCTGGAAGGTGCGCGCGATGCCCAGGGAGACGATCCGGTGGGTGGGCAGGCCCGTGATGTCGCGGCCGTCGAAGACGATCTTGCCCTCGTCGGGGCGGTAGTTGCCGGTGATCAGGTTGAACACGGTGGTCTTGCCCGCCCCGTTGGGCCCGATGAGGCCCACGACCTGGCCCTGGGCCACGTCGAAGGAGACCCGGTTGACCGCGGTGAGTCCCCCGAAGGTCTTGGAGACGCCCCGCACCTGGAGCAGGCTCACCGCTCGCCCCCTTCTTCGCCGGCCTCGAGTCCGAAGGTGCGGGGCCTGGGGGGAAAGAGGCCCTGGGTGCGCACCACCATCATGACCATCATGACGAGGCCGAAGACGAGCATGCGGGCGCTGGCGAAGCCCCGGAACACTTCCGGGAGCCCCACGATGAGGAAGGCGGCCAGGAGCACCCCGGCCAGCCGGCCCGAGCCCCCCAGGATCACGATCATGAAGATGACCACCGACTCCCAGAAGCTGAAGGACTCCGGCGAGATGATGGTCATCTTGCCCGCGTAGAGGCTGCCCGCCATGCCCGCCCATGCCGCGCCGATGGCAAACGCGCCCAGGCGGTAGCGGCCCGTGTCGATGCCGCTGCCCTCGGCCGCCACCGGGTCTTCCCGCAGGCAGTTGAGCGCCCGGCCGAAGCGCGAGTGCCGCAGGCGGTAGAGGAGGAAGAGGCTCGCGGCGGTGAACCCCCAGATGAGGTAGAAGAACTCGTGGGGCTTGCGGATGCGGTACCCGAGCACCTCGGGGCGCGAGATGCCGAAGATCCCGTTCGGGCCGCCGGTGAGGCCGAAGACGTCGTTGACCAGGGCGATGCGCACGATCTCCCCCACCCCGACGGTGACGATGAGCAGGTAGTCGCCCCGCAGGTGGATGACGGGCCGCGCCACCAGGGCCCCGAAGACGCCCGCGGCGGCACCGGCCGCCGGCAGCGCCCAGAGCAGGGGCACGCCGAACCGGGTGTTGAGGATCGCCGCGGTATACGCACCCACGGCGTAGAAGGCCGCGTGGCCCATGTTGTACATCCCGGCGTCGCCCAGGATCACGTTGAGGCTCAGGGCCAGGAGGCCATAGAGCCCCACGCTGTTGAGCACGTCCACCCAGTAGGCGTTGAGGTAGAGGGGGCAGGTGGCCAGCAGGACGGCGGCTGCCCCATAGACCAGGACGGCCGGGCGCATCAGACCTTTTCCGCCACCCGCTCGCCCAGGAGCCCCGTGGGCCGGACGATGAGGATGCCGATCAGCACCAGGAACGCGATGGCATCCTTCCAGGCCATGGAGACGTAGGCCGCCCCCAGGGCCTCGATGACCCCCAGGAGCAGCCCCCCCACCATGGCGCCGGGGATGTTCCCGATGCCCCCCAGGATGGCCGCGGTAAACGCTTTGAGGCCGTAGACCCACCCCATGGTGAAGTTGATCTGCCCGTAGTAGAGCCCCACCATGAGGCCCGCCGCCCCGCCCAGGGCCGGGCCCAGGAGGAAGACGATCAGGATCACCCGGTCCACGTCGATGCCCATGAGGCGCGCCGCGCCCTGGTCGATGGCCGCCGCGCGAATCGCTGTGCCGATGCGGGTGCGCTGGATGAAGAGGTAGAGCGCCCCCATGAGCACCACCGACGCCCCCACGATGAGCAGGCGCATGAGGGGCACGGACGCGCCGAAGACCGTCACCGCCACCCGGGGGAGCACGTCCTGGGGGTAGACCTGGAACCGGGCGCCGTAGACGAGCATGATCGCGTTCTGGAGGAAGATGGACGCCCCCAGGGCGGAGACCACGGCAGAGAGCCGGGGAGACTCCCGCAGCGGCCGGTAGGCCGTGCGCTCCAGGAGCGCCCCCACCAGCCCCACCAGCCCCATGACCATGACCGCCAGCACGGCGACCCCGAGCACGGGGCCGAGCCCGTCCCGGAGCCCAAGCGACACCAGGAGCGTCATCCCCAGGTAGGCCCCCAGGGTGAAGAGGTCCCCGTGGGCGAAGTTGATGAGGCGCAGCACCCCGTACACCATGGTGTAGCCCAGGGCGATGAGGGCGTAGATGCCGCCCACCGCCAGGCCGTTGGTCAGCTGCTGGAGGAACTGTTCCATGGGGTGCCCGCCCGGCTTGCGCAGAAACCGGGCGGCCCGCGGACTGTCTCCGCGGGCCGCCCGAAACGTGGGAATCCGCTTGCGCCTAGTACTAGGGCTGGAGGACGAACGCCCCGGCCGCGTCGACGCGGTAGACCTTGTACACCTCCCCCACCCGGTCGCCCTTCTCGTTGAAGGCGATGGGGCCCGTGAGGCCGGAGAAGTCCGCCAGGTCCTTCTTCAGGTAGGCCGCCACCGCTCCCGCCTTGGTGCTCTTGGCGCCCTCGATGCCCGCCGCGGCGGCGAGGAAACCGTCGCCCGCGAGCACGGCCCAGATGGAGCCCGGCGTGCCCCCGTGGGCCTTGGCGTAGGAGGCGAGGAAGGCCTTTGCCTGGTCGTAGGGAAGGTCCTGGGGCACCGGGGGGCTCAGGAAGAGGAAGCCCTCGGCCGCAGCCGTCCCCGCGATCTTGACCAGATCGGGGTTGTTGGTGGCGTCGCCGCCCAGGAAGGGCACGTCCCACCCCATCTCCTTCTTCTGGCGCAGGAGCAGCCCCGCCTCCGGGTAGTACCCGGTGAAGAACACGGCCTCGGGGCCGGCGGCCTTGAGCTTGGTGAGGATCGCGGTGTAGTCGCGCTCTCCGGGGGTGAGGGCGTCGAAGAAGGCCACCGTGGCCCCGGCCTGGGTCAGGAGCCCCCTGGCCTCTTCGGCCAGCCCCTTGGAGTAGCTCGTGTTGTCGTGGAGGACCGCCACCTTCTTGAAGCCCCGCGCCAACAGGGTCTGGGCGGCCACCCGCCCCTGCTCGTCGTCCCGGGGGGAGGTGCGCAGGAAGTACGGGAGCCCCTTCTCGGTGAGCCGCACCGCGGTAGAGCCGTTGGCGATCTGGAGGATCTCGTTCTCGTCGTAGATGGCCTGGCTGGCCTCGGTAATGGACGACCCGTAGGTCCCGACCACGGCCACCACGCCCCGGCTCGCCAGGCGCTGGGCGGCCAGGGAGGCCGTGCGGGGGTCGCCCCCGTCGTCCTCGGCCAGCACCTCCACCTTGCGGCCCAGGAGCCCGCCGCGCTCGTTGAGGTCGGAGGCCAGGAGGTCGAGGATCTGCTTCATCTCCTGCCCCTCGCTGGCCCAGGAGCCGGTGAGCGGGGCCATGAGCCCGATCTTCACGGTCTCCTGCGCCCAGACCGAACCGGCGGCCAGGAGCAGGGCTGCAGCAAGGGAAGCGATCTTCTTCATGGGGCCCTCCTTTCTCGAAAGAAGACGCCCGAGCCGGCACCCTCCCGCTCGGGAAACGCGCGGAACCTAGCAGACGACCCGCCGCAGTGTCAACGAACCGCGGCGCCCTGGATCCACCGCCTGGCTGGCAAGCGGGGTCCGGGAGCCCTTGCGCTCCGCCCCGTAATCCGCGATGTTCGGAGGCCGCATAGCCGAGGGATCCGGCGCGCCGAGCCTCACCGGTTCCGGCCTCGCTCCCGCGGTTCGGTCGAGGCGGCACGGGGCTGCGCTCCAGGACTCCCGGACCCCGCCCCAAAGATTTGGTGGTGGATTTTGGGCGCCGCGGGCGCAGAGCAGATGAGCCCCCGTCCAAATCGAGATCGAGATCGAGGTCGAAATCGAAATCGACTTCGACCCCGATCCCGACCCCGATTTCGATTTCGAACGGGGGAGGGGAAACTGGGAGGGCAGTGCGGTCCCGGGCCGCGGTCAGGCGATCAGGCCGAAGTACCACTCCACCAGGGGAGGTCCCGCGAAGACCCAGGCGGCGGCGCCCAGGGCGAGGAACGGCCCGAAGGGCACCTCGAGCTTCATCCCCGAGCCTCGGCGCACGGTGAGGGCGAGCCCCAGGACGGAGCCCACCAGGGACGAGACGAACACCGTGAAGAGGACCGCCTCCCACCCCAGGAACGCCCCGATCGCGGCCAGGAGTTTTACGTCCCCCAGGCCCATGCCCTCGCGCCGGGTGAGGAGGTAGTAGCCCCCGGCCACGGCCAGGAGCACTCCGCCCCCCAGCCCGATGCCGAGCAGGCTCGCCTTCCAGCCCAGGGGGGTGAGGAGCGAAAAGGCGAGCCCCACGACGATGCCCCCCAGGCTGAGGGAGTCGGGAATGATCTTGAGATCCAGGTCGATGAAGGTCACCGCCACGAGCCCGGCCAGGAAGACGAAGTGGACCCCGAAGAGGAGGCTTGGCCCGTGGAGCGCCCAGAGGCCCAGGGAGAGCCCCCCCATGAGGGCCTCGACCAGGGGGTAGCGCCAGGAGATGGGCTCCCGGCAGTCGCGGCACCGCCCCCGCAGCAGGAGGAACCCCACCACGGGCAGGTTGTCCCGGGGCCTAATTCTGGCCCCGCAGCGAGGACAGGCGCTGGGGGGAAACGCCAGAGACTCCCCCTTGGGCAGCCGGTGGACGACCACGTTGAGGAAGCTGCCCACCACCGCTCCCAGGGCCGCCGCCGCCACTGCCCCCACCACTCCCAGATCCATCCCGCTCCCTCCTGCCCGCAGCCCCTCGCCCCCCGGCCCGGCGGGATGGTAACACACCCCTCCTTCCGTCCCAACGTCGCCGGCACTCCCGCGATCCAACGCCTGGGTGGTAAGGCGGGGTCCGGGAACCCCTGCGCTCCGCCCCGCAATCCGCGGCAATTGGAGGAGGGGTCCCTCGCGGAACCCGTGAGCCTGGCCTCATCAGTTTCCATGGACTGGGGCGGATCAGTCGATGCGGTACGGGACTACGCTCCGGGGCTCCCGAACCCCGCCCCGAAGAGAGGTGGTGGATTCGGGCACTCGCCTCCCGGGGGGATCGGGATTGACACCTGCGACGGCAGGCCTCTATCTTCGAGGCCTCGACCCAACCGCCTTACGGGAGAGCTCCCACGTGAATCCCCTCGGCTCGTCTTCCATCCTGGCCATGGCCTTTTCTTCCGGCGCCGTCGTCGGCGGCGTCCTCTTGATCCTGGTCCTGTGCTCGGTCTTCTCCTGGGCGATCATCCTCTACAAGTACCGGGTCATCCGGGGCGCCTCCCGCGAGAGCCGGGAGTTCCTGGAAGTGTTCTGGTCCAGCAAGAACTTCCACACGGTGCTCGCCGCCACCCGCGACCTCGCCCGCAGCCCCCTGGCCGAGCTCTTCCGGGCGGGCTACCGGGAGTGGCGCCGCACCACCGCCCAGTTCGCCGAGGCCGCGCCGTCCCAGCCGGAAGACCCGGACGACCTGAGCCTGGAGGTGGGCCGCATCGAGAGCATCCAGCGCACCTTGCGCCTCACCGCCGACGCGGAGGTCACCCGGCTGGAGCGGATGCTGATCTTCCTCGCCACCGTGGCCAGCGCCGCTCCCTTCATCGGGCTTTTCGGCACGGTGTGGGGGATCATGGACTCCTTCCGCGAGATCGGGCTCACGGGCTCGGCCAACCTGGCGGTGGTGGCTCCGGGCATCTCCGAGGCCCTCGTCGCCACGGCCACCGGTCTCGCCGCGGCCATCCCCGCCGTGGTGGCCTACAACTACTACAACAACGCCATCAAGATCCTCTCCACCGAGATGGACGCCTTCTCGTCGGAGTTCCTCAACATCGTCAGCCACCACGCGGCGGCGTCCCAGGCCGAGACGCCGTGAACGCCCCCGCCATGCCCAAGCGGGGGGGGCGGCACACCCTCTCGGAGATCAACGTGGTGCCGCTGGTGGACGTAATGCTGGTGCTGCTCATCATCTTCATGGTGGCGGCTCCCATGATCCAGCAGGGGGTGGACGTGAGCCTGCCCAAGGTGGTGGCGGCGGAGCTTCCCGCCGACACCGATCTCCTGGTGGTCACGGTAGACCGGGGGGGGCAGGTCTTCGTGGGCCAGACTCCGGTGGAGCTCGACACCCTGGGGGGGAGGCTCGAGGCGATCTACGCGCGCAAGACCTCCCGCGAGGCCTACCTGCGGGCCGACAAGGACGTGCCCTACGGGGTCGTGGTCCGCGTGATGGCGGAGATGAAGCGGGGGGGCATCGAGCGGCTGGGCATGGTGACCGAGCCCCTGGAACGGCCGTGAGGCTCCACCGCTACCCGGGCCTGTTCGCGGCCGGGGCGGAGAGTGCCCTCTGGCTGGCGGTGGCCGCGTCCCTGGTGCTCCACGTGGCGCTCTTCGCCGCCTTCGGGCGCATGCGCATCCCCCCCATGGAGCGCACCTTCTTCTCTCCCATCCACATGGTGGACCTGGTGGCCGCGCCCCCCGGGGGCGGGCCCAAACCCCCGGCGGCTGCCGCTCCCGCCCCTCCGGCGCCGGCCCCGCCCGCCCCGAAGCCTGCACCCAAGCCCGAGCCCAAGGCCCCGCCCGCCGCTGCTCCGGCGGTCAAGGCGCCGCCCAAGCCCCCGACTCCTGCCCCGAAGCCGCCCGCGGCCGCGGCCAAGCCCCAGCCGGCGGAGAAGGTCATCCCGGCAGCCCCCGCGGATCCCGTTCCCCGGCCCGAGCCGCGCACCGAGGAGCAGGTGGCGGAGCGCATCGCGCGCATGCGCGAGCGGATCGAGCCCCGGGAGCCCACCCCGCCCTCCCCTTCTCCCGCCCGCACGGCCATGGAGGAGGCCAAGGTCTCCCAGCGGGTGGCGTCCATCCGGGACCGCATCCAGCCCGGGGACGGAGGAGGAGGCCCCGGCCCGCCGGGGAGGACCGGCCCGGTGGGCGTGCGCAGCGGCGCGGGCAACGTGCTCCAGGAGGTGCGGCTGCGCGCCTACTACAACCGGCTCTGGGAGCACGTCAACGCCCACTGGACCATTCCCCCGTCCCTGGTGGGCCGGGGCCACACGGTCATCGTTTCCGCCGCGATCGACCGCAGGGGCCGGCTCCTCAAGGCCACCGTGGAGGAGCCCTCCGCGAGCCCGGCCTTCGACCAGTCTGCCCTGCGGGCGTTGGAGCGGGCAGTGCCCCTGCCGGCCTTCCCCGAGGAGGTGGCCGAGGACGTGCTCGAGATCGGGTTTCGGTTCCATGGCGACTGAGTGGCGCCCGTTCTTCGGAACCCCCGGCGCAGGAGCCCTTCCCGTCCCGTTGCTCCTGGCCGTCCTAGCCCTCTTGTCCGGCTGCGCCGCCGGCCCCCCGCCCCCCGGGAGCTACCGGGTCAAGGGCCAGACCTACGCGCCGCTGGCCCGGGCCGACGGGTACGCCGAGACGGGGCTCGCCTCCTGGTACGGTCCGGGCTTCCACGGCCGCCGCACGAGCAGCGGCGAGGTCTACGACATGCATGCGCCCACGGCGGCCCACAAGCTCCTGCCCCTGGGCACGACGGTGCGGGTCACCCATCTGGGCAACGGCCGGCAGGTCACCGCCCGCATCAACGACCGGGGGCCCTTCGTGGAGGGCCGGATCATCGACCTGTCCTACGCCCTGGCCCGGGAGCTCGGGCTGGTGGAGCAGGGGGTGGCCCGGGTGCGGGTCGAGGCCTTGGGGGGCCCCAACGGCACGCCGGCGGTGCGGGCCCTCTCGGGCCCCTTCTCCTGGCAGGTGGGCTCCTTTGGGGTGGCGCAAAATGCCCACAGCCTGGCCCACAGCCTGCGGGCTTCCTACCCCCAGGTCACGGTGGAGCCCTACGACCGGGGGGACGCCGTGTTCCAGCGGGTGCGGGTGGGCATCTACGACTCCCCCGAGCGGGCCGGCGACGACCGGGAGGGGCTCGCCCGGCGGGGACTCTCCCCCATCCTGGTTCGAAGGGATTGAGCACCGTGGATTCGTCCCTGACTGTTCTCGTGGTGGACGACGACCCGGACCACCGGCTGCTCCTGGCATCGGCCCTGCAAGACGCCCTCCCCGGCTGCCGCTCCCGCGAGGCCGGGGACCCTTCCGAGGCGCTGGAGTGCCTTCGCTCCCTTCCGGTCTCCGCCGTGGTGTGCGACTACCGCCTGGGCGCCGGCACCGGCCTCGGCCTCCTGCGCGAGGTGCAGCAGGAGGGGATGGACGTGCCCTTCTTCCTCGTCACGAACCACGGCAGCGAAGAGGTGGCCCGCATGGCCTTCCTGGCGGGAGTCTCGGATTACCTCGCCAAGGACTCCGCCCTCCAGAACCCGGCCGACCTGGGGCGCCGGCTGCGCCGCGCCGTGGAGAAGCACCGCCTCGCCCGCCAGCGGCAGCGGGCGGAGGAGATGCTGGAGAACTTCGTGGAGAACAACCCTTTCGGAATCCTGCTCCTGGACCCCGAAGGGGCGGTGAGCCGCTGGAACCGGGCGCTGGAGCGGATGGGAGAGCCGCCGGGCGCGCTGGCGGAGTTCCTCTCGGGGTACCGCCCGGGGGACGACCCGCAACTGCGCCGCGCCGGGGTCGTCGAGGCCCTGGCCCGGGCGCGGACCGGACAGCGGGTGGAGCTGCCGGCGTTCGCGTGGGACCCCCGCCAGGCGGGGCTGCCCTGCGGCCGACGCTTCTTCCAGGGGGCCGCGTTCCCGGTGGGCCCCCAGGGGGAGGAGGCCGCCCACCTGTGCGTGATGATCCAGGACGTGACCGCCGGAGAGACCGCGCGCCGCGAACGCGACGAGTACGCCGCGGTGCTCTCGGCCCTCTTCGACGCCTCCCAGACGGCCATCTTCTTCGTGGACAACCAACGCAACGTCCGCTTCGCCAACCGCCGGGTGCGGGAGTTCTTCGGGCTGGAACCCGAAGACTGCCTGGGCCGGGACAAGCTGGAGCTCGCCGAGGGAATGGCCCGGTCCGCCGCGGACCCGGAGGGCTTCCTCCGGCGGGTGCAGTACCTCTACGAGAACCCGGAGGCGGACGCGGAAGACGCGGTGGAGCTCCTGCGGCCCCAGCGCCGCCACCTGCGGCGTTACAGCGGCCCGGTGCGGGGCGCCGGCCCGATTCCCCTGGGCCGCATCGAGGTGTACCTGGACGAGACCGCCGCCGTGGAGCGCCAACAGCTCCTGGAGGCGGAGAACCGCGAGCTCGACGCCTTCGCGAGCCGGCTGGCCCACGAGCTCAAGACCCCTCTGGTGAGCCTCAAGGGCTTCGCCGACCTGCTCCACCGGCAGCACGGCGGCCTCCTGGACCAGCGGGGGCACCTCTACCTGGAGCGCGTGCGCGCCTCGGCGGGGCTGCTGGGCGAGATGGTCGACGGGCTGCGCAACCTGGCCCATGCGGGCTCCTTCCCGGAGACGGCCAGACCCGTGGAGCTCTTTCCCGTGCTGCGGCTCGTATGCGACAGCCTCGAGCCCCTGGCCGCAGACAAGGCCGTCACCCTCGAGCTGCCCGCCCGGGGTGGAGCCGTACGGTGCGGGCGGGCCCCGCTCTTCCAGATCCTCCACAACCTGCTGGCCAACGCCATCCGGTTCGCGGATCCGGGCAAGGAGCTGCGCTGGGCGCGGGTGGAAGTTGCCGAAGAAGGGCCGAGCGTGCACGTGACCGTAGCCGACAACGGCATCGGGATGGACGACGAGGACCGGGAGGGCCTCTTCCAGCCCTTCCGGCGGGGCCGCAACGCCGAGGGCACCCCCGGGATGGGCCTGGGCCTCGCCATCACCCGCAGGCTCCTCCACGCGTGCGGGGGCGGCATCCGGGTGACGTCCGCAGCGGGAGAGGGATCCCGCTTCACCGTCTCCCTGCCCCGCAGCCTCCCGCTCCCGCTTCTGGAGGAATAGCCCGGGTGATCCCCGCCGCCTCCTTCCCGCCTCCGGGCGAGCGCCCCATGTCGGTCGCCGGGCTCCTGGCCCTGCCGGAGGCCCAGCGGGTTTCCTACCTGGACTTTCTCGTCCCCGACGAGCTGCGCGCCCACTTCGGGCTCCCGCCGACCGGGTCCTGGAGAGAGGACTACCGGGGACCCTGGCGCTGGTTCCCGATCTCCGGGGCGCCGGGAGTGCGAATCGAGGTGTGGCCGGATCCGGAGTCCGAAGACCCCGCCCTGGTCGTGGAGCTCGCCGACACCTACCTGGGCCACCTGGAGGCCGCCTGGATCGTGCTGAGCGACCCGCGCCAGCCCCGGTTCCACGTGGACCGAAGCCCTTGCGGCGCACCGCTGCCCCTGGGGGCCTCCCCGAGAAACTACCGGGAAGAGCTGCGCGCCCTGGCGGCGGGGCTCGCCCCGAACCAGGTACGTCCGGGGCTGCGCATGTTCCGCCCCTTGATCGGGCGGATCGAGGGATTTGCGGATCTGCTCGGCATCGGTATCCTCTACGTCGCACCCCTGGCCTACCACAACGCCATCAAGTACGAGAAGTACGGCTTCACCTACGCTTCGGGCCTGGAAGAGCTGGAGTGGATCCACCGGGAGTTCGGCCCGGGGGGCGTGCTGCGGCGGCGCATGGACGGCACGCGCCCCTTTCGCATGCCGTGGATGGCGGAGACCGTGCGGGGGCGATCCTGGGCCATCCACGACGGTGTGCTCGAGCGGCGCTGGACGGCGCCCCAGATGTACAAGTTCGTGGGGCGCCCGTTCTCCACCTGCACCTTCCCCCGCGCGGTGTGGTAGGACCCCGGAGGCCGCTTCGAGCAACGCGCCCGGCCGCCGGAGCCGAGAGAGGGCCCGAGAGCCATGCCCGACTACCCTTACGTCTACGCGGCCTCCCCCGCCCGCCCGGTCCAGCCCGGAGGCACCCGGGTGCGGGTCCTTCGCCGGGGACGGCCTGCGCAGGAGAGCGCGGAGGAAGAGGGGGGCGAAGACCGGGGCCCGGGGGGGGAGGAGACCTGGCGCACCCTGCTGACCCAGGCCGTGGACGACCTCAACGCGTCGTTTCGCAGCGCCGGCGCACCGTTTGCGTGCGCCCTGGAGGAGGACGCGGAAGGCTTGTTCCTCCGGGTGCGCCGCCACGGCGACGCGGGCGCCGGGGAGGACGTGGAGGACGAGGTTCTCGAACCCCAGGACCTCCCCCGGTGGCTCCACCGCATCCGGGTGGGACTGGGGCTCCTCGTGGACGAGACGGCCTGACCGGCGGCGACAGCCCGTTCAACCCCCGATCGACACCCAACCCAAAGGAGGAACCGGATGGCCCGCGACTACGATACCGCCCTGCGGCCCTACGTGCAGAAGCGGCTGGAGGAGATTCGGGAGGCCGACATCCTCGTCGGAATCCCGTGCTACAACAACGAAGACACCATCGTCCACGTCGTGCAGACGGTGTCCCACGGGATCTACGAGCACTACCGAAACGCGCGAGCCGTCATCATGATCGCCGACGGGGGCTCCACCGACGACACGAGGGACCGGGTCCTCGACTTCCAGTTCAAGCCCTGGCAGGAGAAGCTCATCACCGTATACCGGGGCATCGGCGGCAAGGGCTCGGCGCTGCGGGCCATCTTCGAAGCCGCGCACCGTCTCAAGGTCAAGGCCTGTGCGTGCGTCGACTCCGACCTGCGCAGCATCAGTCCCGAGTGGATCAAATACCTGATCGAGCCCGTCATGGAGCAGGGCTACGAGTTCGTGGCCCCCGTCTACTCCCGCTACAAGTACGACGGCACGATCACCAACAACATTGTCTACAACCTCGTTCGCACCCTGTACGGAAAGCGCATCCGCCAGCCCATCGGCGGCGACTTCGCGTTCTCCAAGGGGCTTGCCAAGCACTACCTGGAGCAGGAGGTGTGGGGCACCGACATCGCCCGCTTCGGCATCGACATCTGGATGACCACCACGGCGCTTCGCACGGGCGCCAGGGTCTGCCAGGCGAACCTGGGGGTGAAGATCCACGACGCCAAGGATCCGGCCGACGCCCTGGGCCCCATGTTCCGCCAGGTGTGCGGCACCCTGTTCGCGCTGATGGAGGAGCACGAGGATTTCTGGCTGCCCATCCGGGGCAGCGACCCCGTGCCGCTTCTCGGGATGGAGGCGACCCTGGAGCCCGAGCCCATCGTCGTGAACCAGGCGCGCATGGTGACCGAGTTCCAGGAAGGAATGCGCCTTTTCGGGAGCCTGTGGAAGGAGATCTTCACCGACGACGTGTACGCCGCCCTGGAACGGGCGCGGGGCCAGGCCCCCGAAGAGTTCCACTTTTCGACGGAGATGTGGGTGAAGCTCCTGTACCAGCTCGCCGCCAAGTACCACCACCTGGCGGACCACCGGATGAAGCTCCTCTCGGTCATGACCCCCCTCTACCTGGGCCGGGTGGCCTCGTTCATCACCCGCACCCGCGACATGGACTCCAGAGGCGCCGAAGCGGTGGTGGAGGAGCAGGCCGTCAAGTTCGAGGAGCAGAAGGACTACCTGGTGGACCTGTGGACCAACGGGGCCGCAGCTTCCCAGGGCTGACGGGGCGCCGGATCAAGCCCCTTCCGGATTTTCTTCCGGATCGCGTGGAAGATCCGCGCAACGGGCGCCCGGGGAGTTCCAGGACCGTGGCGTTCGCAGTCAGGTGCTCCCTGGAGGCCGGTGACGCGAGGCCGGGGGTGTAGGGGCGCACCGCGTGCGCCCGCCCCAAGGGACGATTGCCGCCGCCCTCGCGGGCGCTCAGCTGTGCGCCCCTACGGTTACCCACCCGTACCGCCGAGTCCTCGGGTTCGACGGGCTCGATCGATGCCAACCCACACAGGTCGAAACAGGCTGAGCCCTGGCGGGGGGGCTCTCAGCCCCCATCCCGGCAGTCCGCCTCCACCGCATCCCGCAGCCGGCGGTACACCTTGGGCATGGCCGCTTCCACGCGGTTCCAGTTGGGAATGGAGGGAGCTCCCAGGGGGTTCTCCAGGAAGTCCTCGCCCGCCCGCTCCAGTGCCCGGCCGAAGCCCTCGGCCAGGGTGTCCTCCGCATGGCGGTCGTAGACCAGCCCGTTGAGGGCGGAGACGTCCGAGTACTGCCCGATGGCGTCCTGGGCGCACCGCAGGTACGCAGCGCGCAGGCTCCGGAAGAACGCGGAGGACAGGATCACCCCTTCGCTCGCCAGGGCCTGGAAGAGGGTGGACGCGATCTCCCGGGTCATGCGCAGGAGGCCCGCGGGCTTGGGCGCGTCGAACCCGGCCTCCTGGTGCTTGTGCTCGTAGTCGATCCCCAGGTCCACCTGGCACACCCGGCGCGTGGAGTAGTTGCGGAACACCTCGGCCAGGGTCCCCACCTCGAGCCCCCAGTTGGAGGGGATCCGGTTCGTCCGGGCAAGATCCGCGTCCATGCAGAACTCCCCGGCGAGGGGGTAACGGAAGCTGTCGAGGTACAGGAGAAACGGGGTGTGTCCGAGCATCTTCTGGAGTGCCCGCACCAGGGGGGTCACGAAGATCCGGGTCGCCCGGCCGTGGAGCCGGTCGGTCACCCGGGTGTAGTACCCCTTGCAGAACATGTAGTCGAGGGTGGGTGCCACGATGGGGTAGGCCAGACGCGCCAGGAGAATCCGATCGTAGGTGAGAATGTCGCAGTCGTGAAGGGCGATGGCCCGGGCCGACTCGTCCCCCAGGGCATACCCGTAGGCGAGCCACGCCGCGAGCCCCTTGCCGGGTTCCCCGAGATAGAGACCCAGCTCACCCAGCCTATTCTTGAGCTCCGAGATGCGGGGGCCGTCGTTCCACAGGATGCGCACCTTCTGGGGCAGGCGCGAGAAGTACTCCCGCGCGTGGGCGAACTCGGCAGGCCCTGCGCTCCCCAGGCTCACCACGATCTCCCGGAGATACGGAACTTCCCGCAGGTGATCGACGATGCCCGGCAGCGCCGCCCCCTGGAGTTCGGAATACAGACACGGCAGCACCAGCACGAGGGGTCGCTCCTGGGTGAATTCCAGGAGCTCCGCCTCCATCCGGGGGAGATCGCGGACACCGAGCTCCTGCAACGTCGTGATGACGCCGTTCTGAAAGAAGTCAGACATGTCTTTCCTCCTCTTATGCCCCGGAAACTGCGGCCGTCGGCTATTTCTTGCGAGACAAGAATCTCCCCGCCCCGCGTCCCCCGTCACCCGTCACCCGTCACGCGCCCCATGCTCCACGTCTTCCAGCCACGCCAGGACCGCGCGGCGCCACCCGGCCGGGCCTACCCCGTTCACCGTGCGGATGCCGGGGGGGCGGGGGGTGAGGTGGCCTCCGCCGGGGCGCTCCACCAGCACCCCGACGCAAACCGCCTCCAGCATGGGCAGGTCGTTTTCGCTGTCTCCCAGGGCCAGGGAGGCCGGCTCCCGCCCCGAGAGCCGGGTCGCAGCCTCGAGGAGCCACCGCACGGCCCGCCCCTTGTCCGAAGGGCCCAGCAGGTGCCAGAAGCGCCCCCCCCGGGTGAGGTGCAGCCCGTGCCCGGCGAGCCAGGCCCGCGCACGAGCCACGTCGGCCTCCCCCGGCGGCGGCGACCACACAAACGGCTCGTCGAAATCGCGCTCGCGCGCCAGCCGGGCCTGATCCGCAGGCAGCCCGGTACACCGGGCCACCTCCCCGTCGTCCATGTCGCCGAACCCCCGCACGCCGGCACCGTGACGGCGCCGCAGCTCTTCAAGCGCCGCGCGCAGCTCCGGGTACGGGGCACCGAAAACCCGGGCGGGCAGGCCCCCGACGCGCTCGGGAAAGACCGCCTCCAGCGGCCCCCCGCCCGCGAGGAGAACCGCACCGCCGTTCTCGGGGATGAACGGGCCTCCGATCCCGAGGCGCGCCTGCACCGCCAGAATCTCCGGGCGTGTCTTCGAGGAGCAGAGCACGAGCGCAACCCCGGCGTCGCGCAACGCCTCCAGCGCCGGCCGCGCCGGCTCGAAGTCGTAGGTGTGGTGGTCGAGCAGGGTTCCGTCCAGGTCCGTGAACACCACGGCCGCGAATCCCTTCGCCCGCGCAGACGCAGACACGGCAGTCCTCCTCGGAAGAGCGTGCCCCGACTCTATAGCAGGCGACGGCGGACGGGGCAAGAAGGTCGCCCTCCCCGCAGCCCCCATCACGGGCGGCAATCCGCGGCCCGATTTCCATCGAAACTCCCGATTTGCGTCTGCCGCGCCTTCCGGGCTCTTCTCTGTGCAGAGTCGGGCGGATGGGCCGCCCCCGTTTCGCGGTGTCGCGCGCCGCTGAGGAGGAGACGATGGACGAGCAAAGAAAAGACACGGGGGGAGCCGCCGAGGGGACGATGGACCGCTCGGGCTTCCTCAAGGTCCTGGGCGCCGGGCTGGGGGCCGCCGGGGTAGGCTCGCTCCTGGGCGGTCAGGCCTTCGCCGACGTGGAGAAGAAGGGCAAGTACGTCATCGTCGTCACCCACGGGGGCGACGACCCCAACCGCGCCATCTTCGCCCTCCTCATGGCCCAGGTGGTGGCCAAGAAGGGCTGGGGGCAGCTGCACGTGTGGATGACGCTCGCCGGCGCCGACCTGGCCCACGTGGACAAGACGGCCCGGGTGGAGTCCCCCATCTTCAAGAAGTTCGGCAACGCTCTGGAGATCATGGAAGACGTGCGAAAGCGCGGCGCCACCTTCGGCGTCTGCCCCCCCTGCGCCGAGTACTCGGGCGCCGTGGACGACAAGAAGCACCCCTGGGTGAAGAACGCCGGGGGCGACTGGCTGATGGAGAACATCCAGGGGGCGTGGGTGCTCTGGATGTAACGTTCGCGTGCTGCCCCGGGGCAGACCCCCGGGCCGCACGCGGTTCCCCGTTCCCCGTTCCCCGTTCCC
>JBFLZB010000100.1 GCA_040756475.1 Thermodesulfobacteriota bacterium | reverse complement strand
GGAGCGGCACGAACGGGACGAGGAGGGAGCATGAACGGTTGGCTGCGATCCGCCTGCTGTGCCGCCCTGGCGGCCCTGGGGGCGGGGTTGGGGATTCCGGGCGGGGCGCTGGGGGCGTCGGTCTCCGGCTCGGCGAGCACGGTCGTCGAGTGGTTCGACGACGCCGACGGGGACACCTCCGTTCCCGTCTATCAGTACCTGCTCCTGAACGCCCGCGACCTGGGTGCCTCGGGGTGGAACGTTCGGGGGTACGGCCGGCTCGGGGCCGACCTGGCAGACGAGACCGACGCCGACAGCCGGCTCTACTATGCGTACCTGGAGAAGGCCGACCTCCTGACCAACCTGGATTTCCGACTGGGCCGCCAATTCGTGTCTACCACCGCGGGGGCGTCGGTGCTCGACGGCCTCGACCTCAGGTACCGCAACCTGGGGCCCCTGGGGCTTCGGCTCTTCGGGGGCGGCGACGTCACCGAGTACGAGTCGTACCGTCCCCACAAGGACGTGATCTGGGGTGCCGAGGTGTCGGGCCGCTTCCTGGAGACCCTGGACCTGAGGGTCTCGTACCTGCAGAAGTGGGACGGCAGCGCCCTGGCGCGCGAGCTCATCGGGGCGGACGCGAGCTACGTGTTTCGCGACATGCTGAGCGTGTTCGCGGAGGCCCAGTTCAACTATCTCTCCAACGCGGTCTCCTACTTCCTGGCGGGGGCCAAGTACCACCGCAGCCCCGCCTGGTATCTGCGGGCGGAGTACCTCTACTCCCTGCCGGTGTTCGACTCCACGTCCATCTATTCGGTCTTCGCGGTCTCGGAGTACGAGCACGTGCAGGGCGAGCTCGGCTACAACATCGCCCGCGGGCTTCGGACCTTCGCGCTCTACACGCGCGAGCTCTACGAGGACTACGCCGACGCCAACGTCTACGAGGCCGGGATCGAGAAACTTCGGACCGGGCGGTTTTCGGGATACCTGACCGGCGTCTGGCGCGACGACGAGGACGGCCAGGACCTGCGGGGCTTCAAGGCGCGGGCGGCGTACCTCTTTCACCGAACCCTCGAGGGCGGGGTGGGGCTGCACGTGGACGTGTTCGAGCGGGACCTCGACGACCAGGACGACACCACGGCCAAGCGCTACTGGGCCGACGTCACGGCGTACCTGAGCCGAAGAGTCAACGTGCAGGCCAAGGTGGAGCGGGTCGAGAGCGACCTCTGGGACCACTACAACCGGGGCCGCGTCCGCCTCAACGTCCTCTTCTAGAAAAGGAGCCTGTCCGATGAAGCGATTCGCAATCCTGCTGGCGGCCGGCGCGCTCCTCGCGGCCGGAACGGCCCAGGCCGTGGACGACTTCCGCCACGACGCGCACCTGGCCTACACGCAGGGCGAGGCGTGCACCATCTGCCACGCCCCCGAGGACCGCACCGTCGTGCCCCCAGCCGAGAGGTGCCTGGAGTGCCACGACCGGGACTTCGTGAGCGCGGTGCGGATCCCGGGCACGGCCACCCACGGTCCCCTCTGGACCTTCCAGCACAGCCGAGAGGCCAGGGGCCAAACCTACGACTGCGCGGCGTGCCACCAGCAGAGTTTCTGCACCGAGTGCCACAAGTCGGGATTCGCCGACGAGCAGGGAAGCTTCGGCAACGCCATGAACAACGTGCACCGGTCCGACTTCCACGTCACCCACCCCATTGCGGCCCGCACCGACCCCTGGCTGTGCGCGAGCTGCCACGAGAGCCGGTTCTGCACCGACTGCCACGCCGACTTCCGCACCCGGGGCAGCGGCCCGTCCCACCGGCGCACCTTCGGTCTGGGCGGGGGCGGGGGCATCGAGGCCATCCACCGGGGCATGACCCCCGGGACCGCCTGCGATGTGTGCCATCTCCAGGACTCGGTCGCGCCGAGCTTCCACGAGTGGCAGGCCGGGCACGCCCGGGAGGCGCGCAAGAACCTGGTTACCTGCCAGGCGTGCCACCCCGGGGGCGACACCTGCCTCAAGTGCCACAGCGCCAAGGGCGGCGCGGGCGGCTTCAGCCCCCACGGGAAGGGCTGGGGGGATCGGGCCGGCCGCCTGGACCGGGCGAGCGACGGCCGCACGTGCCGGAAGTGCCACTGATGGTCGGCCCCCCGCGGGGCTGGTGGGAAGAGCGGCGGAGAGCCCAGTCCAGGGGCGCGGTATCGACCCCCGGGCTGTGAGACGAGCCAGACAGGAGGCGGAAATGGGGAACACGGGCAAGGGGGCAGCGGGTGCCACCCACCACAGAGAGGGAACGAACATGAGGAGAGGAAGACTCGTCGTCGTGGGGTCGCTGTTCCTGGGGGCTGCGTTCATCCTGGCAGGCTGCGGGTCCTCGGGCTCCGGGGAGACAACCGTCGCCCCCAGGGTCCCGGCGGTGTACGTGGGCCCCGAGCGCTGCGGGGCGTGCCACGTGGACGCCTACAACCAGTGGAAGACGAGCTGGCACACGCTGAAGGCCACCTACGGGCCCGCCTTCGAGGGGCGAAGCGCCGGCACGGCGAACGTCAACCCGTGGGTGCGGGACAACTGGGGCAGCCTCAAGTCGCACCTGATCCTGGACCAGGCCAGCCAGGCGCTCATCGACGCGAATCCCGGCATCGTCGCGTCGGGAGACCTGATCCTCACGAAGAGGAAGTACGACCTTGGCGAGGTGGCCATCGTGGTCGGGGCCACCCGCAAGCAGCGCTACGCGGTGTACTACGACGGGGGACCCGTCCCGGAGGCCTACGTGGCCTACACCACCAACGGGGGCATCCGCTACGACATCAAGGTCGACCCCGCGACCAACGAGCCCTACACGATCTCCTTTCCCGGCAACCGGGCCCGGGCCGGCTACAACTTCCTCTTCATCGAGGTCGGCCTGACCGGAGACAACGCTGCACCGAGCGCCAACAACTACGGAGAGTGGCGCTCCTGGCAGGAGCGCTGCATCGGCTGCCACACCACCGGCTTCGAACCCGAGGCCTGGAACGAGGCCAAGGCGGCCTACGTGGCGGGCGAGCGCGCCGATCTCAAGGACCTCTTCGTCGCGGACATCCGCATCTCCTGCGAGTCCTGCCACGGCCCCGGCGCGGTTCACGCGGAATCGCGCAGGAAAGCCGACATCATCCATCCTGCCGAGCTCGGCGGCGCCGAGCGCCTGGCCGTGTGCGGCCAGTGCCACACCCGCACCCAGACCAACACCGCCCACGGGCAGGGAGCCAACGACAACCGGGGCTTCGTGCTGGGGGGCGAGAAGACCCTGATGGAGGTCTTCGACTACACCCGGCCGGCCTGGGGCGACGGCAACCGCCAGGTGTCCATCGACGGCAAGGGGCGCCGCGACCACCAGCAGGACATGGACCTCTTGCTGACGGCCTACGTCAACGACGAGCTCGACCGTGGCCTGCCTTCGAATCCCCACGGGGGCCAGGCGTGCTTCGACTGCCACGACGCCCACGGCGTGGGCGGGGGCGTTCCCCTGCGGGCCTCCGGGCAGCCGCACCTGCTCGTCAAGAACGACCCGGACGGCCGCATCCGCCTCAAGGCCACCCGGGAACAGCTCTGCGGAGCGTGCCATGCGGGTCAGGTGGACGAGTACCTCCAGGTGCTCAACGGCACCGACGGCTGGGCCCAGGCCTTCGGCTGGCCCTGGAACGGGGTGGCCACCTGGAACAACGAGCGGGGCCGCGGCGACCGCAAGCAGCACATCTTCTCCACCGACGGAGAAGGCCGAAGCCTCGGCCTGTACCCCGAGGAGTACATCTGGGCGTACCGGGGCACCGACCCGGCCGTCAAGGCCAACTACCGGGCGATCTGGCCCTGGGAGAGGGACAAGTTCGCCGCCGACGGCTTCGTGATCCAGTACGGCGCCGCCCCCTGGGCCGGGCAGACCACCGACGGACAGCGAGCGCCGCTCGCGATGACGGCCGGGTTCGCCGGGCCCGGCGCCTGCGTGGCGTGCCACAAGTCGGCCCACAACGAGTGGAAGAAGAGCTGGCACACCCTGAAGGCCACCTACGGGCCTGCCTTCGAGGGGCGCAGTGCCGGCACCGCCAACATCAACCCCTGGGTGCGGGACAACTGGGACGCCCTCCTCTCCCACCTGATCCTGGACCAGGCGAGCGCTGGCCTGATCGCGGCCAACCCCGGCGTGGTCGCCTCCGGGGACCTGATCCTCACGAAGAGGAAATACAATATCGACGAAGTTGCCATCGTCGTCGGCGCCACCCGCAAGCAGCGCTACGCGGTCTACTATGACGGCGGCCCGGTGGAGGAGGCCTACGTGGCCTACACCACCAACGGCGGCATCCGCTACGACATCAAGATGGACCCCGCCACCGGCGAGCCCTACGTCATCTCCTACCCCGGCAACCGGGCACGGGCCGGCTACAACTTCCTCTTCATCGAGATCGGCCTGACCGGGGCGACCCCCGCGCCCAGCAGCAACAACTACGGTGAGTTCCGCTCCTGGCAGGAGCGCTGCATCGGCTGCCATACCACGGGCTTCGACCCCGAGGGGTGGAAGGCCGCCAAGGAGAAGTACGTCGCCGGCGATCCTTCCCAGACGCACCTCAAGGACCTCTTCGTGGCCGACATCCGGGTGTCCTGCGAGTCCTGCCATGGCCCCGGGGCCCAGCATGCGGCAACTCGAAACCCGGACCACGTCATCCACCCGGCCGATCTCACCGGTGCCGAGCGCCAGGCCGTGTGCAGCCAGTGCCACACCCGCACCCAGAGCAACACCCTTTACGGACAGGGGGCCAATGACAACCGGGGCTTCGTGCTGGGCGGAAGCCTGGGGCTCATGGACGTGTTCGAGTACACGCGTCCCGCCTGGGGCGACGGCAACCGGCAGGTGTCCATCGACGGCAAGGGCCGGCGCGACCACCAGCAGGACATGGACATCCTGCTCACGGACTACATCCGCGGCGGCAGTTCCCTCCACGGGTCCCAGGCCTGCTTCGACTGCCACAACGCCCACGGCGTGGGGAGCAACGTGGCCCTGGGGCCAGCGGGTCAGGAGCACCTCCTCGTCAAGAACGACCCCGACGGCCTGATCCGCCTGAGCGCTCCCCGGGAACAGTTGTGCGGGAGCTGCCACTTCGACACGGCCAGGGTCCTCGACGTCCTGAACGGCACGAAGGGCTGGACCCAGACGTACGGCTGGCCCTGGAACGGCGTCGCCACCTGGAACAACGAGCGCGGCCGGGGCGACCGTAAGCAACACATCTTCGCCACCGACCGGGAGGGCCGGAGCTTCGGTCTGCACCCCGCCGAGTACCTCTGGGCCTACATGGGCGGCGACCGTGCCCTGAAGGCGAGCTACCGGGCCATCTGGCCTTGGGAGGCGGGCCGCTACGCGGAGGTCGTCGTGGGCGAGGCGCCCTGGCTCCCGTAGGCGCGGCGGGCAGACCCCGGCCTTGCTGGGACTCGACCGGACGCCGATAGATCACGCCGCCCCCGAACGGGGGCGGCGTTGTCTTTGTACGTCCAGCATGATCATCCGCGTGGCGGTGGAAGTCCTCCCGCGAGCAGGTCACAACTGCGCCGAGTGCCACGCCGATGTGGCCAGGTCGTTCGTGAAGAACGTGCACAACAGCGGCACCAAGGCCTGCGTCAACTGCCACATGCACAAGGCGACCCGATCGGCGATCACCGTGGCTACCTACATCGGCGACATCCGCACCCACATCTTCCGCATCAACACCGACCCCAACGCCTCCATGTTTCGCGACGTGAAGAGCCCCGACGGCACGACGAAGACCTTCGCGGAACCCTTCGTCACCGTGGAGTATGCCTGCCTTTCCTGCCACGCGCAGCGGGACAAGGCGTGGGCGGCCTCCAACGCCAAGGGCTACCACAAGAAGCCGTAAGAGGCCTCGCACGCCCCTCTCCCCCGCCCGGGGGAGAGGGGCTTCGGCGCCGGAGCCCCAACCGACTCTCGCCCCCGCCCCCCTTGAAGTCCTCGGCCACGGCCAGAGGCGATGCCCGGTTTCTCGGCCAGGAACGTCTCGAATCTTGACTGGCGTCGCGAAGAGCTGTATAACGATGACCGTCTTCGGCGTTCGACTACGAAAACGGAAATATCCCATGGCTGCGACCCCTCGGGGGCCCCAATGCCGTTCCCCTTCTCGCCAAGTCGTCTGCAATACCTGCACCGTCCGCCTCGTGGACCTGGCCTACCGGCGCGCCTGGTGGTTTCGGTGGGTGCGCAAGCCGCTTACGGTGGGCATGAAGGTGCTGGCGGCCTGGCACGGGATCGACGCCCTCGACTACTCCGTGCGCACCCCCGCCTGTCGCGGCTGCACCCGGTTCCTCAAGACCGCCCTCAAGGAGGAGTCGGCTGCCTTCCGGTGGCTCAACGGCCGGGTCAACCCCGTCTTCGACCGACTGCTCGAGACCGTGGTCACCGGAAAAGAGGTGCAGGAGGCCAAGCGCTTCGCCCGGGAGGCGACCCACGATACGCGCAAGTCGTGACTCGGAACCGGCAACTGGGAACCGTGAACGCGAAGGGAGACCCGCCATGGACGAAGCAAGCCGCCGCGCGGTGCAGCGCGAGATCCTGCTTGCCTTCTGGAAGGTCCACATTCTCCATCACGCCGGGCAGGGGCCGGTGGTCGGGCAGTGGATGCTCCAGGAGCTTCGCCGCCACGGCTACGAGGTGAGCCCGGGGACGCTCTACCCCCTGCTGCACCGCCTGGAGGGCCTCGGGTGGCTGCGGTGCGAGACGGACCCGGCCGGCGGGCCCAAGGCGCGGCGTTCCTACTTCCTGACCCCCGAGGGGCGGGAGGCCCTGGACGCGGTGGAGGCACAGCTCGGGGAGCTCGTCGGGGAGGGTCGCCTGCGGGAAGGCGCCGGATCCCATCCTGTGAACCGGGCTTCGTAGGGACGGGGGGAGGCGGACGATGGCGGGCGAGCGGCGGGACGACGGGGGGCGCGTTCGGGAGGTGGCAGGGGTCTTCCTGCGGCTCGGGGCCACGGCCTTCGGGGGGCCCGCCGCCCACGTGGCCCTCATGGACCGGGAGATCGTGGAGCGCCGGGGCTGGGTGGACCGGCAGACCTTCCTCGACCTCCTGGCCGCGACGAATCTCATCCCCGGGCCCAACTCCACCGAGATGGCCATCCACCTGGGCTACCACCGGGCGGGGGTGAGGGGCCTGGTGGCGGCGGGGGTGTGCTTCATCGTCCCGGCCATGCTCATCGTCCTGGGGTTTGCGTGGTTCTATCGCGAGTACGGGAGCCTTCCCCAGGTGGAGTGGGTCCTCTGGGGCATCAAGCCCGTGATCCTCGCCGTCGTCGCCCAGGCCCGGTGGGGCCTGGGAAAGACGGCTCTTCGGGGATGGCCACCCGCGGCCCTCGCCGCAGCCGTGGCCGCGGGCTCGCTCCTCGGGGCGGGCGAGGTGACGCTGCTGCTCGGGGCGGGCCTCGCCTCCATCGCCGCGGCGCGGGTGCGACATTGGGCCGCCCCAGGGGCGGGCCTCGCGCTCCTGTGGCCGGCGGCGGCCGAGGCGGCCGGGGCGGTGGGAGCCATGGGGGGCGCGGCGGTGGCTCCGACGCTGGCGAAGCTCACTCTCTTCTTCCTCAAGGTGGGCTCGGTCCTCTACGGCAGCGGCTACGTGCTGCTGGCGTTCCTCCAGGCCGACCTGGTGGACCGCTGGGGCTGGCTGACCTCCACTGAGCTCCTCGACGCGGTGGCGGTGGGCCAGTTCACCCCGGGGCCCGTCTTCACCACCGCGACCTTTGTCGGCTACCTGGTGGCGGGCCTCCCCGGGGCGCTCCTGGCCACGGGGGGCATCTTCCTGCCGTCCTTCCTCTTCGTGGGTCTTCTCTCCCCGCTCGTGCCCCGCATGCGGCGTTCACGCATCCTGGCCTCGTTCCTCGACGGGGTGGTGGCGGGGTCCTTCGCCCTCATGGCGGTCGTCACCTGGTACCTGGGCCGGGCCGCCCTCCCCGACCCCTGGACCTGGCTCCTGGCCCTGGGGAGCCTCGGGGTTCTCCTGCGCTGGCGGGTGAACTCCGCCTGGCTCGTTGCCGCCGGGGGGGTGGCCGGGCTGTTGCGCTACCTGGCAGGATAGATTCCCCGGTCCTTCCCGCGCCTCCACGGCCCCAGTCCTACACCGTGGTTCGGAGCCTCTCCAGCACCGCAAGGATCTCCTCCTTGGTGGGGTAGCGGCATCGGCCGCCCTCGTGGCCCGCCCCGTGGAGGAGGGGGACGAAGGGGGTCGAGGAGTTGTAGTCGAGATAGATCCGGTTTTCGGCAATTTCCGGGCCTCCTGCGCGGTGGAGAACGGGCGACGACTTCCTTGACAAGGCAGTGCAGATCGCGTATTCAAGCAATCACTTGATTACGCGACGAGGTGCCCCATGTCAAGCGAGAAGCGGCGGTTCAAAGACGCGATCTACGAGCAGTTTGCCCGCATCGGCAAGGCGGTTTCGAGCCCGCGGCGGCTGGAGCTCCTCGACCTCCTCTGCCAGGGGGAGCGAACCGTGGAGGCCCTGGCCCGGCAGGCCGGCATCACGGTGGCCAACGCTTCCCAGCACCTCCAGGTCCTTCGGGCGGCCCACCTCGTGGAGGCGGAAAAGCACGGCCTCTACGTCACCTACCGCCTCGGTGATCCGGCGGTCTGCGAGTTCTTCCGCTCCATGCGAGCGCTCGCCGAGGCCCGCCTGGCCGAGGTGACTTCCACGGCCCGGAAGTTCTTCGAGGGGACCGGCGGGTTCGAGCCGGTGGACCGGCAGGCCCTTCTGGAGAGGGTCCGGGAGGGGGCCGCCACGGTCATCGACGTGCGACCCGAAGAGGAGTACCGGTCGGCCCACATCGGGGGTGCGGTCTCGATTCCGCTTGCCGAGCTTCGCCGACGGCTCGCGGAGCTGCCGAAAGACCGCGAGATCGTGGCCTACTGCCGGGGGCCTTACTGCGTGCTCGCGGCCGAGGCGGTGGAGGTGCTCCGGGCCGAAGGGTACCGGGCGGTGCGCCTGGAGGACAGTGTCCAGGACTGGCGCGCCCGGGGATTTCCGGTCGAGACCGCCTCGGAGCCCGGCTGATACCGATCGCCTTTCTCCCCTCGAGAAGGAACGTGTGATGCCCGAAGCTGCGGCCCGGCAGGTGCTTGCCGCCCCTGAGGAGAGTCCGCCCCGCGACGGCCGAGCCGCCCCAGGGAGAGGCGAGCGGGTCCGCTCCCTGGCTGGAGCGGGTGCGAGCCGCGGCTTCCAGGTCGCGAGCGCCCTCGCGCTGGTCTGGTACTTCTCGAGCTACTTCTTCCCCATCGAGGTCTCCTTCGCTGGAAGAGAGGTGGTCGTCAACGCCGGCGCGGGCGCCTACCTGATCCCCCTCTTCGGGCTCTATCGCTACCGGGTGGAGGCCGACGCCTACCAGCGCAGGCGCATCCTCTGGGTCGTGGGGCTCTACCTCCTGCTCTGGGTCGTCGTCCCCGGCCTCTTCGGCTACCGCGAGGCGATCCCCCAGCTCGACGGGCGCGTGCGGGTCTTCCCGGCGATCCACTACGTGGAGTCCCTGGGATTCTTCCTTTTCTTCGTGCCCATCTTCTTCCTGGGGCGGCGGGCTGACTGCGGCTGGTGCTGCCCGTGCGTGGCCTCGCGCGAGACTTTCGCGGCGGCCTTCCGGGACACGACGCCGAAGGGGGAGGGGTGGTGGCGGCTTCGCTACCTCAAGTACGCGAACACGGCCGCGGTGCTCCTGTACCTCGGGGCCGTCCTCGCGCTTCCCGCCACCGCCCGGGAAGTTTACGGCGAACCGCTCTACGCCTACCTCCTGGGCGGCTATTACCTGAGCTTCCTCCTGATTCCCTGGACGGGGAATCGGAACTTCTGCCGCTGGGGCTGCCCCTGGGGTGGAATCTGGGGGATTCTGGGGTACCTGGGGCTATACCGGCTTCGCGCCGACCCGGAGCGCTGCACCCAGTGCGGGCTGTGCGAGAAGGTCTGCGACATGGGGATCCCGGTGCGCCGGTACATTCGGGAGAAGGGGGCGGTGCGCACCCCCGAGTGCATGGGGTGCGGCCGGTGCGTGAGCGTCTGCCCGGTGGGGGCGCTGGAGATCCGGGACGTGCGGGATTGGCTGCGGGGCCGGCGGGCCGGCAGGGTTTCGTCCGGAGAAGCCGCCCCGAGGCCTGCGGCTGAAGCGGAGACTGGTTAGCAGCGGCTAGCGGAGGAACGAGATGGACGTAAAGAAGGCGACCGGGCCGTTTGGGCCGTGGCTTCGAGCCGGGACCCTGCTGGCCGTCGTGGTCGCGGGGGTGGCGGGGTTTCGCCTCCTGGGTCTTGCCGAGTACCTGCGCCCCTCCAATTTCCAGAGCCTGGCGCAGGCCGTAGAAGGCCTGGGGTGGATCGGTCCTCTCGCCTACGTGCTCCTCTGGGTCGCTGCCTGCATGTTCTTCGTACCCGGCCTTCCGGTCACCCTCCTCGGCGCCGCCGTCTTCGGGGCCTGGCAGGGGCTCCTCTGGGTCACCGTGGGGGCGAACCTCGGTGCCGTGGCGGCCTTTCTCGCGGGAAGATACGCCGCGAGGCCCCTGGTGGAGAGCTGGGCCGGCCGAAATCCCTACATCGCCAAGATCGAAGAGGGCGTGGCGCGGCACGGCTGGCGGATGCTCCTCGTGACCCGGCTGGTGCCGCTCTTCCCGTTCAACCTGCAAAACTATGCCTACGGCCTCACCCCGATCCGCGTCGGGACCTACTCCGTCGTGACCTTCCTCTGCATGCTGCCCGCGTCGGCCGCCTACTGCTTTGCCGGCGGGGCGCTGGTCAGCGGCCAGGGGAGTCTGGGGAAGACGCTCGGGTACCTGGCCGTTGCCGCAGGCTTCTTCGTGGCCGCCTCCCTGGTGCCGGGCTGGGTCCGCCGGAGGTACGGACCGGGAGATGCCGCATAATATCCCCCGAGTTCTCGAAGAGAGGAGCCGCGATGTCGAACCTGCTGAGCCAGACCCGGGACGCCCTGCGGAAGAAGTACCCGGGGTTCGAGTACGCGACCTTTCGCGACGCGCCCATCACCGCCCTGCGAAGACCCCTGGCGGAGAGCACGCTCGCGCTCGTCACCACCGGCGGCCTGCACCTGAAGACCGACCCTCCCTTCGACACCCGGCACCCGGAAGGGGACTGCTCCTACCGGGTCCTCCCAACCGACGTGCGGCACGAGGACATCGCGGTCTCGCACGAGTCCTACGATCACAGGTTCATCAACGAGGACCTCAGCTGCGTCTTCCCCATCGACCGGATGAGGGAGTACGTGCGCGAGGGCAGGATTGGCGCGCTTTCGGAGGAGCACGTGAGCTTCATGGGGCACATCTCCGTCACCGGTCTCCTCCTGGAGAACGCGCGAAAGGTCGGCCGTCGCCTCCGGGAGCTCAGTGCCGACGCCGCGTTCCTGACCCCCACCTGAACGCTCTGCAACCAGTCCGTAGGACTGGTCGCGAGGGGGTTGGAGGAGGCGGGGCTGAGCACCGTCTGCGTGACCTTTCGGCGAGACATCATCGAACTGGTGAAGCCGCCCCGGAGTCTCTTCGTGAAGTTCTCCCCCGGGAAACCCCTGGGAAATCCGAGGGATCGCGAGACCCAGCGGGCCATCATCGAGGCCGCCTTCGATCTGCTCGAGCGCCCGACCGCCGAGGCGACCATCGTCGACCTACCCTTTCGGCTCAAGAAGTTCGGCATGTTCTGACCTCGGTGACACCGGGCCGCCATTGCCGGCCCCCAGAGATGCAGGAGCGCCATGGTACGGCCCGCGATGGACGCGACAGCGCCCATCCTCTCCCACCCGACCGAAGAGCCCTCGGTGTTTCTGCCCGAGAACCTCCTCTTGCGGGCGAACGCCCTGAAAGGGCCGTCGGCCGGCATCCGGGGAGGAGGGATCCCGGTCTGCTGCGTGCTCGGCTTCGATGGCGAGCTGGTGCCCGTGGCCCGGGAGAAGCTGCGAGCCCGGCCCAGCCCGGCGTGGGCCTGCTTCCACACCGCGCTCCTCGTGATCGAGACGGACGGTTTCGAGATGGGGCTCATCGGGGGCACCGTGGGGGCACCCTTCGCCGTCCTGGTCGCGGAGCAACTGATCGCCTCGGGGTGCCGCCACATCATCGGGTACAGCTCGGCAGGGGCCATCACAGAGGGACTTCGGCTTCCCTGCCTCGTGGTGCCCGACCGCGCGCTGCGGGACGAAGGGACCTCGTACCACTATCTCGCCCCCGCGGCCTGGGTCGATGCGACCGGCGAGCTGCCCGCAGCGCTCGCCCGCCGGGCGGTGGGATGTGGGCTCCCCGTCCACCGGGGGCACACCTGGACCACCGACGCGCCCTACCGGGAGACCGAGAGCCAGGTCCTCCGGCACCGGGCGGCGGGGGTGCTCTCGGTCGAGATGGAGGCCGCGGCCCTCATGGCCCTGGCCCGGACCCGGGATGCAGAGATCGCCTCGCTGCTTTACGTGACGAACACCCTCGGGACGGGAGAGGCCGACTTCCACAAGGGGACCGCCGATATCCACGAGCGCGTCCTTGCGTGCTGCCGCGAAGCCTTCGCGGAGGGCATGGAACGGGAGGCGCAGCCGTGAGGGACCGCGGACTCGGGCCGGGTGCGTGGCGGTCGCGATGAGCCACTGCCGTGCCGAAGGGAGGAAGCCCACGGGGACGGCATCGGTGCCGTTCTCTTCGGTAGGCGCGATCTCGCCGGAGGCGTACGACACCTGGTACCAGACCCAGCGAGGCCGGTGGATCGGTAACGCCGAGTACCGCCTCCTGGTGCGCCTCCTCGCGCCCCAGACCGGCGAGACCCTGCTCGACGCGGGGTGCGGCACCGGGTACTTCACCCGCCGTTTCGCCGAGGGCTTGAGCGGCCGGGTGGTGGGGTTGGACCCGAGCGCTTTCTGGACGTCCTTCGCGCGAAGCCACGCAGGCAGTCGCGAGAGCTACGTTCGGGGTGTGGCGGAGGCGCTACCCTTTGCCGATGGCTCCTTCGATTTCACGGTCTCGGTCGCAGCCCTTTGTTTCGCCGAGGACGCTCGCAAAGCCGCGAGCGAAATCGTTCGGGTCACCCGACGGCGGTTTGCCGTCGGCCTCCTCAACCGGCAAAGCCTCCTCTATCGGCGGAAGGGAAAGGACGGCGGGTCCGGGAGCTACCGAGGGGCGGTCTGGCACCGGCCCCGGGAGGCGAAGGGCCTCTTCCGGGGACTGCTTGCCACCGACCTAAGCGTGCGCACGGCGGTCTTCCTCCCCTCGGGCAACCCCTGGGCGAGAGGTGCAGAGCGGCTGCTCCCCTCCTTCCTCCCGTGGGGTGGTCTCCTCGTCGTCTCCGGCCGCGGGGGGTCGCGTGATGGATGAGCGCTTCCTGACGCCCTACGCCGAGATCCGGGAGCTTCGCGCGAAGGCTCGACGGGTCCTCGGTGTGGGCGAGGACGCCGGACCGGAGCAGATCAAGCAGGCGTTTCGAACCCTGGCCCGACTGCGCCACCCGGACGTTACTTCCGTGGCGGGGGACTTCACGCAGGTGGTGAACGCCTACCTGGTGCTGACGCGGGGCGATCCGCGGGGGTTCGCGGTGGAACCTGCCCCCGAGCCCCGCGCCGTTCCTGAGACGGACGAGGCGTATCTGGCGTGGTGGAAGAAGCGGTTTGGGCCGTGAGCCGAGCGGCGCACCCCCTTCGGCCGGGTTCAAAGTCGAGGCCCCCAGCCGGGAGGCGGGGGCAACCACCGCCCGCGGGGCTGATGACGGGCTAGCGACGCCCCCTGTTCGGGCTATGGTCCTCCGCTCGGACAAAGGCACGGAGTTGGGCGCGATGAGGGAGTCCTTCCATGGGTGAACCGGCAAGTCGGGTCTACGTGATCCAGCACATCGAGTGGGAGCCCCCGGGGCGGATCTCCGAGGCCTTGGCGGGCCGCGGCGTCGAGCTGACGCCGATTCGGGTGTACGCCGGGGAGGCGGTGCCGCGGGAGATGGGGGACGCCGGGGCGCTCGTGGTCATGGGCGGCCCCATGGGGGTCTACGAGGAAGCCGAGCACCCGTTCCTGCGGGAGGAACTGCGCTTGATCGAGGACGCCCTGCGCCGCGAGCGGCCGATCCTCGGCACCTGCCTGGGGAGCCAGCTCCTCGCCGCAGCCCTGGGGGCCCGGGTGCGCCCGGGCCCCCGTAAGGAGCTCGGGTGGCACGAGGTGATCCTCACCCCGGAGGGCCGCGCCGACCCGCTGTGGGCGGAGGCACCGGATGTGTTCGCGGCCCTGCACTGGCATGGAGACGTCTTCGACCTGCCCCACGGAGCCATGCGGCTCGCCCGCTCGGAGCTCACCGAGACGCAATCCTTCCGCTACGGAACCTCGGCCTACGGACTGCTCTTCCACATGGAGGTCACCAAACCGATCGTGCAGGATTGGGTGACCCACTTCTCAGGCGAGCTCGGCGAGGCGGGTGTGTCGGGTGCGGAGGTCTTGGCCGGCGCCCGAGAGCATCTTGCGAACCTGCACCGCATCGGCGATGCCTGCTACGCCACCTGGTCGCGACTCGTGCCCTGACCCGGACTGTTTCTCCCCCAGGGAGCAGGAGGAGTTGTTGCAGCAGGGGTTCGATCTCGACCGCGGTCTGATCCATTCCTCCAGGAATCGGGGAGCCGGCCGGCCACCGGCGAACCCGTGGCCGGCCGGTCTTTCGTGGGGCGCGGTTACCGCTCCCCGGCTTTCGATGACCCCTGCTCCCGCCCTTCGCCCTGGGCCTTCCGGTCGTCCCGGGGCTCCGGGGTCTCGCGCTCCTGCGCGGCCTTGGCGTCCTTTCCCGGTTCCATGCATCCACAAGCGCAACGCTTCATCGTCCTCACCTCCCTTCCGTCAGGGTCTCCGGGCAACCGCAGCCCGGGCTGCCGCAGCGCTGCACGATCTCCTCGACCGCCTCGCCCGATCGGGTGTCCAACAGGAGAAGCTCCCTCACGAGCGGCTCCAGTGCCCGCCTGGCTTGTGCCCTCCCCTCGTGGAGCCGGCTCTTCACCGTCGTCCGGCGCAGGCCCAGCGCTTCGGCGATCTCGGCCTCGGAGCAGCCCCCCAGGTAGTGGAGGGCGAGCACCTCGCGGCTGCGCTCCGACACGGCGGCCAGTGTATCGACGATGATCCTTCGCACCTCGGCCCGCCGCGCCGCGCCTCCAGCGGCCAGGTCCTCCACCCCCAGGGCTTCGTCCAGGGGCGCCGTCGCCGGCTCGTGCCTCCGGTACCAGAGGCGGCAGGCGTTCTTGGCCACCTGACGGAGCCAGGGCAGAAACTTCCCGGGCTCCCGCAGGCTCGGGAGGTCCCGGTGTATGCTCAGGAAGACCTCCTGGGTGAGGTCCTCAGCGTCGCTCGGATTCCTGGACCCCGCCAAGCACAGGGCGTAGACGAACCGGCGGTAGCGGGCGACGAGATCCCGGAAGGCATCCGCATCACCGGCGGCTGCCCGGTGCAGAGTTTCCATGGCGTCCGCTCCTCTCAAGAGACACAGGTGCCGAAGGCACGGAAACGGTTGGGTCCTGGCTCTCTGCGACTAGCTGACCGATTTCTGGATGGGCCCGTTTGCGGAGGGCGCCCTCGCCGTCACTCCGCCAGTCGGGTGACCTCGTGCCTGGGGGTCGGCTCCCTCACCGCCATCGTCCCGTCCGGCCGCCGCCAGTAGCGGCGCTGCTCCCGAAACGGCGTGAGCAGGGTGCTCAACAGGCCGTTGTCCTCGGCGGCAGAGTAGGCCGGGATGCCGATGGCGACTTCGGCCTGGGGGACGTTGAGCCTCAGGGTCCGGTGCAGGCGGTCCCACCAGGGGAAGACGGATGAGTAGTTGGAGTTGGTCTCCTTCCACACCTGCGAGTGGTGGATGCCGTGCATCCGCGGGGTGACCAGAACCCGATTGAGCGGGCGCTCGAGACCGATGGGGAGCCGCAGGTTGCTGTGGTGGAAGAGGGTGTTGGCCTGGAAGACCAACTCGTAGGTCGCGTAGGCCCATACGGAAGGTCCGATCAGACCGATCTGGGCCACCCGGAAGGCCGAGGACAGGGCAAGCTCCCCGATGTGGAAGCGCAGGGCAGTGGAGACGTCCAGGTCCGGGTCCGTGTGGTGGACGTTGTGGAACCGCCAGAGGAGGGGGATGCGGTGGTTGGCCCGGTGCCACTCGTAGAAGGTGAGATCCATGAGGCAGAAGGCGAGGATCGGCCGGAGGGGGTCGGGGACCCAGGGCAGCCGGAGGAGTCCGAAGGAGGCCGAGCCGGTCCAGTCGAGCATGGCCTCGGCCGCCGGGCGCACGGTGAGGGAAACGGTGGCGAAGGCCAGGGCCGCGTAGGCGAGGTTCACGAGGAGGCGACCCCCCAGGGGACGCGTGGCCCGGCGTAAGGGAAACGCGCGCTCGAGCAGGAACAGGCCGAGGAGGAGTCCGGTGACCGCAGCAGCCGTGAAGAAGAATCCCGTCATCGCGTCTCCGTACCCAGCGCCCGCCCTCTCGAAGCACCCCACGGCCGGACCTCTCCCGACCCGACGGTATCAGGGGATGGCGATCAAGCAAGAGTTGCCGCGAGCATCCCGTCGCAACGCGTGACGGCGGCGCGCCGGCCTGCTTCGGCGCACTCGAGGTTGCCGCCGGGGCCGGAGGCTGAGACTGGGCGGGCCGAGAGCCTCTGGGGGATGTCCGGCGGCTGTCAGGTGGGGTAGAGACACCGCGGCATTGCCGGGTGGGAGGCGGGCAGATCGCGTGCTGTCTCCTCGACGCGACAGAGCGGCGGGGCGGGAAGACTACTGCCGCCTCGGGCTCATACAGCCGGTTTGGCTTGGCGTCAGGCCTCTGAGAGGCTTGGCGGGTGTGCCCGGATGCCGACAGGATGCGCCCGGGGGCGTTGGTCTGGCCGTTACCGCGGGGTCGACTTGCGGCGACCCGCCGGGGGCGGATCTTGCGGTGCCGTGGGGCCTTCCGGGACCACGCGACCCCTTTGCCCTCGGCGTGGGATGTTACGTGGCACGGGTCCTGCTAAGGCCGTGCCCTCCGAACCGGGGGGGCACGACCCGGCGCGGGTCCATGCCGGCGCCACACCGAAGGGAGAATCCGATGCAACGCACCCTGACCGTGAAACGCATTCTCTTCCTCCTGGCAACGGGCGTCGTGGCCGCCTTGCTCCTGGCGTTCATCGCCTGGGAGCCCGGCACCTACCACGCCGAGCAGGCCCGTGCCGAGGAGAAGGCCGTGCTCCTGTCCCTGGAGATCCAGGGCCCTTCCTCCGTGAACGCGCGCTCTGCAGAGCGCTTTACCCTCGCGGCCCGGTACAGCGACGGCACGGTGGCCGACGTCACCGACCGGGCCGAGTGGAGCATCGACTCGCCTTACGCGGCGCTGGCCGGCGGCGTGCTCGCGGTGCGCGACC
>JBFLZB010000099.1 GCA_040756475.1 Thermodesulfobacteriota bacterium | reverse complement strand
TGGCTGGGGGTCGCCCTCGTGGAGGAGGGGGTGGAGCTGCGGCGCGCGGGCCTCGCGGCGCCCATCCTGGTGCTGGGGGCGGCCTTTCCCGAGGAGGCCGCCCAGGCGGTGGGGAGCGATCTGCGGGTGGCGGTGTGCGGCCGCGAGACCCCTCTGGCCCTGGACCGCGCCGCGGCGGCCCGGGGCCGCACCGCGGCGGTGCACGTCAAGGTCGACACCGGCATGGGCCGCCTGGGGGTCTCCCCCGCCGAGGCCGCCGCCTACGTGGAGTGGCTCGGGGGGCTCCCCCACCTGCGCGTGGAGGGCCTCTTCTCCCACTTTGCCGCGGCCGACGAGGCCGACCTCTCCTTCAGCCGGGCCCAGCTGGCCGCGTTTCGAGAGGTCGTCCAGGCCCTCGAAGCCCGGGGCCGGCGTCCGCCCCTGTGCCACATGGCCAACACGGCCGCGGTCCTGGCGCTTCCCGAGAGCCACCTGGACCTGGTGCGCACGGGCATCGGCATCTATGGCCTCCACCCCTCCCCCGAGACGCCGCGCGCCGCCCCCCTGGAGCCGGCCATGAGCCTTCGCACCCGGGTCGCCCTGCTGAAGAGCGTCCCCGCCGGCACCCCCCTTTCCTACGGCCGCACCTTCGTCGCCCAGCGCCCGAGCCGCATCGCGACCCTCCCGGTGGGCTACGGCGACGGCTACCCGCGGCTTCTCTCGAATCGGGGCCGGGTGCTCGTGGGAGGGCAGTCGGTGCCCCTGGTGGGCCGCGTTTGCATGGATCTTCTGCTCGCGGACGTCACGGACGTGCCCGGCGCCCGGGAGGGCGACGAAGCCGTGCTCTTCGGCCGCCAGGGCGACGCCCGCATCGGCGCAGACGACCTGGCGCGCCTGGTCGGCACCATCCACTACGAAATCACCTGCAACGTGGGCAAGCGGGTGCCGCGGGAGTATGTGGGTGGGGCGTGAAGGGTGAAGGGTGAAGGGTGAAGAGGATATCGTGAAGCGTGAGGCGTGAAGAGTGAGACGCGAAACGTGAATTGGCCGTAAACCTCACTCCAACGGACAACGGACCACGGACCACCAGCAACGAGCAACCGACAACGCGCCGCCCTTCCTCACTCCAACGAGCAACGGACAACGCGCCCCCCGCCAAGTTCCCGTTTGCGTCTCCTCGCCCAAAGCCCTATGATCCCGCAACCATGAGCCCTCGGCGGCGAGTCCCGCCGGGGCGTGTCCGTTCTTCCACCCACTGCTGGAAAAGGAGGGCTCCCATGCGACGACTCCCGTTGGCGGCCGTATCGTGTCTCCTGGCTCTGGGGCTCGCGTTGCCCGCACTGGCCCAGGACGTCATCAAGATCGGCTTCGTCATCCCCCTGACCGGCGACATCCCCAAGGTGGGCGAGGCCTCCAAGTTCGCCGCCGAGATGCTCCGGGAAGACGTCAACGGCAAGGGCGGCCTCGAGGTGGGGGGCAAGAAGTACCGCCTCGAGTTCCTCTACCAGGACAACGAGTCCAAGGCCGAGTCGGCCGTCACCGCGGCCCTGAAGCTCATCGAGCAGGACCGGATCCTCGCCATGGTGGGCCCCCAGTCCTCCAAGCAGGCGGTGCCGGCGGGCCAGGTGGCCGACGACAACGAGACCCCCATGATCTCGCCGTGGTCCACCAACCCCGACACCACCAAGGACCGGCCCTGGGTGTTCCGGGCGGCCTTCCTCGACCCCTTCCAGGGACCCGTGGCGGTGGACTTCGCCACCAAGACCTTCGGCGCAAAGAAGGCGGCGGTGCTCTTCGACCTCTCCAACGACTACTCGAAGGGGCTGGCCGAGATCTTCAAGGCCGACTTCGAGAGGAAGCACGGGGCGGGCTCGGTGGTGGCCTTCGAGAGCCACGGCACCAAGGACCAGGACTTCAGCGCCCAGCTCACCAAGATCATCGGGGCCAAGCCCGACTTCCTCTTCGTCCCCAACAACTACAACCAGGTGGCGCTCATCGTGCCCCAGGCCCGCAAGCTCGGCTTCCAGAGCCCCTTCATGGGGTCCGACGCGTGGGGCTCGGCCGAGCTCATGACCCTGTGCGGCGACGCCTGCAAGGGCCAGTACTTCTCCACCCACTACGCCGCGGCCGGCGCGACCGGCGCCACGAAGGAGTTCATCGACCGCTACCAGGCCAAGTACGGGTACGTGCCCGACGACGTGGCGGCCCTGACCTGGGACGCCACCCGCCTGGAGCTGCAGGCCATCCAGAACACCAAGGGGCTCTCGGGAAACCTCAAGAAGGACCGCAAGGCCATCCGGGACGCCATGGCCGCGATCGCCGAGTTCGACGGCATTACCGGCAAGATGCGCTTCGACGCCGAGGGCGACCCCATCAAGTGCGCCGTGGTGGTGAAGATCACCGACGCGGGCGAGTTCGCGTTTACCGAGTCGGTCTGCCCCTAGGCCCAGGCCGGGAACCAGCCGCAGAGGCGCCCGGGCGCCTCTGCGGCTCCCGTCTGCCGGCACGCCTCATCGGACCCAGGAGAAGCGGCCCGTGCTCGAGCTCCTGCTCCAGAACCTCCTCAACGCCCTCCAGTGGGGCAGCTTCTACGCCCTCATCGCGCTCGGCTACACGCTCGTCTACGGGGTGTTGCTGCTCATCAACTTCGCCCACGGCGACATCTTCATGGTGGGCGCCTACATCGCCTTCTTCGTGGCGACGTTCCTCCTGGGCTCCTTCGGGGTCATCCCCGGCCTCCCGGGCTGGGCGGTGCTCGCGGCGACGATCCCGCTGACCATGATCCTGACGGCCTGCGTCGGGGTCTCCCTGGAGCGGGTGGCCTACCGGCCGCTGCGCCGCAAGGGGGCCAACCGGCTCTACGTGGTCATCACGGCCCTCATGTGCGGCCTCATCCTGGAAAACGGCAACCTCGCCCTGCTGGGGGCGAGCCGGCGCCGCTTCCCCCCCCTCGTCGAGGAGACCGTCTACACCGTGGGAGGGGTGAGCTTCACGAATCTCAAGCTCGCGGTCATCGCGACGGCGGTGGCCGTCTTCTGGCTCCTCCACACCATCGTCACCCGCACCAAGATCGGGATGGCCATGCGCGCCATCTCCTACGACAAGTTCGCCGTGCCCCTCATGGGGATCCCCATCGACACGGTCATCGTGTCCACCTTCGTCCTGGGCTCTTCCATGGCCGGCCTGGCGGGGATCCTCTTCGCCATGTCCTACCCGGTGCTCGACCCTTACATGGGGGCGCTGATCGGGTGGAAGGCCTTCATCGCGGCGGTGGTGGGTGGGATCGGGGACATCCGGGGGGCGTTCCTGGGAGGCTTTCTCCTGGGGGCGGTGGAGATCCTGGTGGTGGCCTTCTTCCCGTCCACCTTCCGGGACCTCTTCGCCTTCACCGTGCTCCTGATGATCCTCTCCCTGAAGCCCACGGGGCTCTTCGGGGTGGCGAAGACGACCAAGATCTGAGGGCGTGAGACGTGAGACGTGAAACGTGAACGGGAGCCGCATGAAACGCGCCACCATGCCCGCCGCCCTGGCCGCCCTCCTCGCGGCGCTCGTGTTCCTGGCCTCGGCGGAGTTCCTGGACCAGTACACACAGACCGTGCTCATGTTCATGGGCGTCAACGTCATCCTGGCGGCCAGCCTGAACCTGGTGAACGGGTACATGGGGGAGTTTTCCTGCGGGCACGGGGGCTTCATGGCGGTGGGGGCCTACGTGGCGTCGGTGCTGAGCGTGTGGCTCTTCGCCACCGACCGGGTCTTCGGTCCCCCCGTGCTGCCCCCCGAGTGGGCGCTCTACGGGTTTCCCCTGATTCTGCTCGCGGGCGGCGCCGCGGCGGCCGTGGCGGGCCTGCTGGTGGCGATCCCGTCGTTTCGCACCCGGGGAGACTACCTGGCCATCATCACGCTCGCGGCCAACTACATCTTCATCAGCGCCATCGAGAACATGGACGCCATCGGCGGCCCCCGGGGCTTCATGGGGATGAAGCGGGTGGTGAACACCATGGGGGAGACCCTGGACCTGCCCTGGATGCTGGTGTGGGTGTTCCTCTCCACCGTGGCGACGATCTGGGTGCTGCGCCGCTTCGTCTACTCCACCTACGGGAGGGGCGTCTCGGCCATCTCCCAGGACGAGGTGGCCGCCGAGATCCTGAGCGTGAACACCAACAAGATGAAGCTCATCGCCTTCATGCTCTCCTCGGGCCTGGCGGGGATCGCCGGGGGGCTCTTCGGCCACATCGTGGGGTACGTGAACCCGGGCTCGTTTACGATCCTCAAGTCCACCGAGGTGCTGGTGATGGTGTACCTGGGAGGGATGGGGTCGCTGAGCGGCTCGGTGATGTCGGCCATCCTCTTCACCCTGCTCCTGGAGGCGCTGCGGCCGCTCCAGATCATCAAGTGGGTCGTGATCCCCCTGGTCCTGATCATCCTCATGCAGTTCCGGCCCGAGGGCATCCTCGGCAACCGGGAGTTCTCCGACGTCTTCCCGCGCCTGCGGCGACTCTATAGTTTCAAGTGACCCTTCCATGCCGACCCTCCAGATCCGCAACCTGACCCACTTCTTCGGGGGGCTGTGCGCCCTGTCGAACCTCGACATCGCGGTCGAGGAGCGCCAGCTCTTCGGGCTCATCGGCCCCAACGGGGCGGGCAAGACCACGGTCTTCAACCTGGTGAGCGGTTTCTACCAGCCGAGCCAAGGGCAGGTGCTCTTCGAGGGGCGCAGCACCGCGGGGCTCAAGCCCCACCAGGTCACCGCGCTCGGCGTCGCCCGCACCTTCCAGAACATCCGGCTCTGGAAGGACCTGACCGTGCTCGACAACATCCGCATCTCCCAGCACCACCGGCTAGGCTACGGGCTGCTCGACACGCTGCTCCGCACCCGCCGCTACGGCCGCCGGGAGCGGGAGCTCGAAGACTACGCCCGGGAGCTCCTGGAGGTGATGAAGCTCTCCGACGTCGCCCACGACTTCCCCAAGAACCTGCCCTACGGGCTCCAGCGCAAGGTGGAGCTCGCCCGGGCCCTCTCCGTCCAGCCCAAGCTCCTGCTGCTGGACGAGCCCGCCGCCGGGCTCAACAGCTCCGACGTGGACGAGCTCATCCGGCTCGTCCAGTGGATCCACAGGAAGTTCGAGGTCACGATCTGGATGATCGAGCACCACATGGACGTGGTGATGCAGCTGTGCTCGCGCATCACGGTGATCGACTTCGGGCAGACCATCGCCGAGGGCACCCCGGAGGAGATCCAGCGCAACCCGGCGGTGATCGAGGCCTACCTCGGGAACGCGGAGATCTGATGCTGCTCTCGGTGGAGAACCTGCGGGTCCGGTACGGGGCGGTGGAGGCCCTCCACGGGGTGAGCTTCCACGTGGAGGAGGGGGAGATCGTCACCCTCATCGGGGCCAACGGGGCGGGCAAGAGCACCTCGCTCCTGAGCATCTGCCGCACCCCGCCCCCCGACGGCCCCCGGGTGACGAGCGGCGAGATCCGCCTGCGGGGGGAGAGCCTGCTCCGAACCGAGCCCCACCGGATCGTGGCGGCGCACAAGACCGCGCTGGTGCCCGAGGGGCGCCGGATCTTCGGGAACCTCACGGTGTGGGAGAACCTGGAGCTCGCCACCTACTCCCGCAAGGGCGACCCGCGGGTGGGGCGGGACTACGAGCGGGTGTTCGAGCTCTTCCCGCGCCTCAAGGAGCGGGAGAAGCAGCGCAGCGAGTCCCTGAGCGGGGGCGAGCAGCAGATGCTCGCGGTGGGGCGCGCCCTCATGTCGGGGTGCACGTTCCTGCTCCTGGACGAGCCCTCCATGGGACTCGCGCCGCTGCTCAAGTACGAGCTCTTCCGCAACCTGAAGCGCCTCAACCAGGAAGACGGCATCACCCTGCTGCTGGTGGAGCAAAACGCCATGCTCGCGCTCCACCTGGCCCACCGGGGCTACGTGCTCGACACCGGCGAGATCGCAGCCCAGGGCACCAGCGCCGAGCTCCTGGGCAATCCCGAGGTGAAGCGGGCGTACCTGGGGGGTTAGGGCAGCGGGCCGAGGGCAAGTGTCCCGGCGGAGCGCACCGAGATGCCTTCGCGCGACTCCTTTCGCCCCCGGCCAGCCGTCCCCCTTCGTCACCCTGCCCCCAAGGTCTCCCCGCCGAGCTACTCGAGCACGTAGCCCACCACCTTGGCGGCGTCGCGGATCGCGGTGGAGCCCACGGCCCGGCAGTCCACCTGCACGTAGTAGGTGCCCTCGGCTTTTCCGGTTGTGTTCCAGGTCCAAGTGGGGGTGACCGAATAGTTCTGCACCACGCTCCACACGCCCCCTTCCTTGAGCCAGAACCGGTACTCGTAGCCGCTCTGCTCCGGCAGCCCGGCAGCGGTAAAGGTGACGCTCGTGCCCACCGCCTGGGGGCTCGCGAGACTCGGGCTGAGGTTCACCCCCGTGGCCGGGGTGGCGGCAGCCCCCAGGCCGTAGGCGACCACCTTGGCCGCCTCGCGGGCGGCCGTGGAGCCCACGGCCCGGCAGTCCACCTGCACGTAGTAGGTGCCCTCGGCTTTGCCGGTTGTATTCCAGGTCCACGTGGCGTTGGTGGCGTAGTTCTGGACCACGCTCCAGGCCGCTCCTTCCTTGAGCCAGAACCGGTACTCGTAGCCGCCCTGCTCCGGCAGCCCGGCGGCGGCGAAGGTGACGCTCGTGCCCACCGCCTGGGGGCTCGCGAGACTCGGGCTGAGGTTCACCCCCGTGGCCGGGGTCGCGGGAGCCGCCAGGACGTAGGCGACCACCTTGGCCGCCTCGCGGGCGACGGTCGAGCCCACCCTGCGGCTGTCGACCTGCACGTAGTAGGTGCCCGTCGGCTTGCCCGCCGTGTCCCAGGTCCAGGTGGCGCTTTCCGCGTAGCTTCGCACCACGGTCCAGGTGGCCCCCTCCTTGACCCAGAACCGGTACTCGTATCGGCCGCCGGCGGGACGCGCCGAGGCCGTGAAGGAGACAGCCGTTCCCGCCACCTGTGGGCTCGCGAGCGCCGGCTGCAGCTCCACGGCCTTCGCCGGGGGACACTCCCCCAGGAGCAGGCACGCGGAGTCCATGTCCGGGTCGGCGTCGTCCGGATCGCAGTTGGCCGCCAGGTCGTCCCCGTCGGCATTTGGGACCTGGCTGTAGTCGAACCCCGGCCCTTCCCACCCCACGAACACCCCGTTGGCCCGCTCGCTGACGAGGCTCCAGTCGGGCGCGTTGCGCACCTGGAGCCGCACGATCAGAGGCTCGTCGGGCAGGTCAAGAGCCGGGAAGCGCCAGGAGGTCTGGTCCAGGGAGTAGCGGGAGTATACCTCGTCGGCGCTGCCGTCGCCGCTGGCATCGGTCAGCCGATAGAAGTTGACCGCATACCACACCGGCACGTTCGACGGCACGGGCGCCCAGGTGAGCTGGAGGTCCCCCTCTGGGTCGATCCCGGCCCGCAGGCTGCGGTAGTCGGGAATGCCGAGGCTCGCCGGTGCCGGCTGGCGGTCGAAGAGCACCGCTGCGGGCGCCCCCCGGGTGCGGGCGGTGAAGGCGTAGAGGCCCTGCGCCGGCTCGCCTTCCCGCAGGATGTGATAGCCCCCTTGGCTCACGTCGTCGCGCCAGAAGCGGCCCTCGGCCAAGAAATCCCAGCGCTCGCCCCCGGGCCCCTCGACGAGGAGCTCGGTGTGGGGCGGGTCGGGAACGAACGGATCCCAGGTATCGAGCCACAGGTCGGACCAGATGCGGCCGTCGGGGCCGAGGCGCCGGCGCACCTGGCTCCCCCACAGGTCGGCCGCCGCCGGGTCGTACGGCCGGATGATAAGGGGCATCCAGGGGCCGTTTCGGCGGTTCCGGACCGCCTGAGGGCCGGCGACCTCGAAGACCTCGACCCGCCACTCGACACCCGTCAGCCCCCCCAGGAGCGTCCCATCCACGTCTGCCGAGGTCTTCTGCGCCCGGGCGGTGAGGTGCTCCCACCCCGTGCCGTCGCGTAGGTACACCCGGTAGGCCAGGGCCTCGGGTCGGTCGATGCCCGCCCAGTGGAAGCGCACGGCGCCCCAGGCCGTCTCCTGGGCCGTGCAGGTCGACGGGTCGACAGCCGGGTAGAGCACCGGGTCCGTGAGGGTTGCCTCCACGGTCTGCACCACCGGGACGCCAGGCGCCTTCTCCGAGGTCACGGCAAAGGCGTAGCGGCCCGACGGCAGCGTGCCGGGCACCCGGCAGTAGAACTCATTCCACAGGGGCAGGTAACTGCCGGAAAGCCCCGGCGCCGGGCAGTCCACCGGGCCTGCCGGGCCGCTGACCGCGATGCCTGCAACTGCAGAAGCGTCATCCACTACCAGGGAGAAGGCGGTGTAGGGCGTGCCGTCGTCCTCCCACCGGTGGTAGAGGCGCACCCAGTGGACGAGGAGACGGTCCTCCCCATAGTCGCCCGGATCGGGCACCAGGTCTTGCCACGCCGACTCCGACCGATTGGCCAGGAGGTCCCAGGTCGGCCCGTCGTGGGCCTCGACCCGCCACCGGTAGGCCACGCCGTCCTCCAGGAGCCACGCCGGGAGGTCGTGGGTGGTGGCCTGGAAGCGGCCCCCCGTGTAGACCTCGTTCCCCTCCGCGGTGACGACCCGCACCCGGTACCAGTAGTCGCGCGCCTCGTCGGCAAGCGCCCAGCCGAAACGGTAGCCCCCGTCGGCGCGCCGCTCGGCCCACAGTGATCCCGCATCGACCCGCGGCAGAGCCCGGGCACCGTGATGGAGGTCGACCCGCTCCTCCCGGCTCCCGTCGGCCCCGGCCACCGTGAAGGTGTAGAGGCCGGCGGGCAGCGCGAGGAAGTCGCGCTGGAGCGCCAGGGTTCCCGGTGTCCAAGGCAGACGGTCTCCCTCGCCGAAGGCGTACCAGAACCCCCCGGGACCCGCCACGGTGACGGTGCGGCCGGCAGGGCTGCCCGCCCCCTCTGGGAGCGCCGCGTCCAGGGTGTCGACCTCACTCCCGTCGGCCAGCGTGCGATGAGTAACCCCGGCCCAAAGGAACGGCGCGGCGCTCACCACCCGCGGATCGGTGCCCCGGAGGAACTCGCCCAGGTTCGATACCCCGTCCCCGTCCTCGTCCCAGTCGGCGTCATCAGGGAGCAGGGGATTGAGCCCGTGGGCGATCTCCCACGCGTCGGGCATCCCGTCGTTGTCGGCGTCGTCGTCGAGAACCGGGGGAGGGTTGAATCCCACGCCAAAGAACGCGCTCGCCGTCCCCCGGTTTCCCGCCGCGTCGGCGGCGTCGGCGCGCACCTCGTACTCCCCGACCGCGAGGTCCGAGAGGGTGCACTCCCAGTTCCCGGCGCCCGGATAGCTCACCGCGCCGGCCGTGCCGGAGCCCGAAACGAGGTACACTTGCACGGTTGCCCCCGCCTCCTGGGTGCCCATAAGGGTCAGGGTGGTCTCGGTCACGGGGCTCTCCACCGGGTCGATGGCCACCGCCGGAGGCTCGGTGTCCAGGTGGACGGCGACCGACGCCGGGGCCACGTTGCCGGCGGCGTCCCGAAGCTCCACCTCCACCACCTTCTCCCCGTCGCCGGCGGGCAGGGTCCAAGCCCGGGTCTCGGCGTAGGGCTCCCAGTCCGACCACTCCACGCCTTCGTTGCGAAGGCGCATCTGGGCGACGTAGCTCCCCTCGTCCTCGGCCGAGAGGGTGAGGAGGATCTGCGCCGAGCTCGTGTAGAGCGCCCCGCCGCCGACCGAGACCGACCCCACGGGGGGCTCGGTGTCGATCACGTAAGTCTCGGCGCGCACCTCCCCCGCGTTGCCGGCCACGTCGACGGCGAAGAAGCGAAGGAGCGCCGAGGCCGCCACGGACAAGGGCTCGGTGTAGACCGGGGAGGCCTCGTCGGGTGCCGGGCCGTCCCCGTTCGGGTCCCCGTCCGGGTCGAGGGTGTAGTAGATCGCCGCCGGCTCGTCCGCCGCCAGCGCCACGAGCTGGGGCGCGGCGAAGATCCCCCCGCCGGGGACCGCCGCCACGGACGGGGGCGTGCGGTCCACGATCACCGGGCCCGGGGCGTACGCGCAGGCCGAGGTGAGCTCGTCCTCGACGACGGCGTAGACGAAATAGGTGCCGTCGGGAAGCGCGGTGAGGTCCCACGTGTAGGTGTCGGGCCCGTCGCGCTCGGGGATGCCCGCGGCGATCCCTATCCCGCCGCACCCCGAGCCCGTCTCGCCGTAGTAGAGGCTCACCAGCGCGGTGCTGTCCGGGTCCGAGGCGGTCCAGGCCAGGGTGAGCGTGCTCTGGTTGGTGAGCACGCCCCCTGGGTCCGGCGCCGTGAAGGCCACGGTGGGCGGCTCGTTATGGCCGCTCTCGTTGATCACGAACCGAGCCGCCGCCATCCACTCCCCCCCAAGGCCGTGGGCGTCCACGGCCCGGGCGCGCCAGTAGTAGAACCGGTCGTCGTCCAGGGGCTGGGGGGGTGCCCAGGCGGGGCCCTGGCCCTCGGCATGGGCGACCCGGGTCGCGAGCGCCCCGTCCGCGTAGATCTCGAAGGCGTAGGCGAGGTCGGCACCGTTGGGAGCGGGGTCCGGGTCGTGGGCCCCGTGGAGGACGAGGACCGGGGTGCGGCTCCACACCTCCCCGCCGTCGGAGGGGTTTCGGAGCGTCGGGGCGGAAGGAGCGTCGTTTTGGGTGTTGACGAAGAGCTCGGCAACCTGGGTCCAGGGGCTCTCGGCCCGGCCGTCGCTCGCCTTGGCCCGCCAGTAGTAGCGGGTGTCGTCCGGGAGCAACCCGGGCACCGCCCAGGAGGTCGAGCCCTCTTCCTCCGGGAGCCCGGACACCGTCTGCTTGTCGGCGCTGTCGAAAGTGGGGACGGTGTCGAGCTCGAAGGTGTAGGTGAGGAGGGCGCCGTCGGGGTCGGGGGCGTTTCCTACGACCAGGGTCACCGCGGTCTCCGAGACCTCCTCCCCGTGTGCCGGGGATTGGACGAGGGGCACGGAGGGCGCGCGGTTTGCCGTATTCACCGTAAACGAGCCGGCGGCGGACTCGGTCGCGGCGCCGTGGGCGTCGGTGGCCACGGCCCGCCACCAGTAGGTGATCCCGTCCCCGAGGGGCGCGTCCACCGTCCAGGAGGTGGCCCCTCCCCCCCCGGGCCCCCCGGCTCCTTCAACCACCCCGGAGACCGAGGCGGCGAGCAGCGCCAGCGCCTCGTCCTCGTAGACCTCGAAGGCGTAGGTGACCGCGTCCTCGTCGGGGTCGAGGCTGTTGGTGACCGCAAGGGTCGGGGTTAGGGTGTCCACCTCAAAGCCGTCCGCGGGCCAGGACAGGGCAAAGGCACCCGGGGCCTCGTTTTCCAGGTTCACGAAGAAGCTTCCGTAAGCCCACTGGCTCGCCCGATTGCCGTCGGTGGCCCGCACGCGCCAGTGGTAGCGGGTGTTCTCCCGAAGATCGAAGGGGACCTGCCAGGCCGTGACGTCCGTCCCTTCGGCGATGCCCGAGGCCGAGGCGACCCCAAGGGTGAACAGGGCATCCTCGAAGACCTCGATCTCGTAGACCACCGGGTCCCCCTCCCGGTCGATGCTGTTTCGCACCGTGAGCACCGGCCGAAGCTCCGCCACCTCGGCCCCCGGGGCCGGCGCGAGCACCACCGGGATCGTGGGGGCGAAGTTCGTGGCCGGGTCGGTGCCCCGAAGGTACTCCTCTAGGTCCGACACCCCGTCCCCGTCCAAGTCCCCGGTGCCGTCCCGGGAGAGATCCCCGAAGTGCTCGAGCTCCCAGGCGTCGGCCATGCCGTCGCCGTCGGTGTCCCAGAGCGGGTTCACGGTCAGGGTCGCCGTGCGCTTGGCCTGGAGCACCCCGTCCGAGGCGGTGAAGGTGACCGGATAGCGGCCCGCTTGGCCGGTCCGCGTCGTCCAGGTGAACCGGCCGGTGCCGCCCCCTTCGTCGACGAAGCTCGCCCCCGCGGGCAGCGGCGAAGCCGTGAGCACCGGGATCGTCCCGTCGGGGTCGGTGGCCTGGACGATAAACGAAACCGTCCCCCCCTCCGCCACAGCCCGGTCCGCGATGAACTGGAGCACCGGGGGGCTCGGCGGGCTCGCGGGCGCCCCGAAGACCACCGTGTACGAGCCGGTGGAGCCGGCGTCGAAGAGGTGGAAGAAGTGCTCCCACTCCTTGGTGTCCTTGTTCCGGCTCTTGGAGAGCCAGGCGTTCTCGGGCTTGATGCGCTTGCCGTCGGAGCGCGTGACGCTCTTCAGGACCTCCCGGCCCGAGAGGGGATCCGGCAGGCGCAGGTACGAGAAGCCCGGGGAGATCGGGAGCGTCAGGGAGTAGACGCCGGCCGCCGGTTGCGCCGCCAATTGCGCGTCGGCAGAGACGGCGGTCACGGCCAGGTCTTCTCCCTGGGACTCATACACCCGATACGCACCGCCCTCCACGGCCAGAAAATCTCGAATCTCGTCCCGCCCGGGCAGATCCACGAGCACGTCGCGAACCAGGGTGCGCGCGACCGGCTCGCCCAGCAGCGAGGTGAGGGCGCCCCCCAGCTCGTCGGCGTGGCTGTACTCGGCCGTGAACCCGGTAAACCGTCCCGAGAGAGAGCAGCTCATGATCCACCGGGCCACCGCCGCCTGCCCGGGGCGGATGTCCCCGAAGGCCACTGCCAGGCTCTGGGGCGCAGGGGAGCCGTTCACCTCTGCGGCGTCGATCGCAAAGCCCACCAGGAGCCCCTGCTCGTTCTCGAGAATCTCCGGCTGGCCCGAACGGATGCGCACCGCCCCGGCCGTACCCGAGCCGTTGTTGACAACGCGCACGCCCAGGCTGAAGGGGATGGAAGGCTCGATCTCCGGCGTGAAGGCGTCGTCTCCGTACACCTCTGCGGGAAGGAAGTAGTCCAGGGCCAGGGCGGGCATCGGCTTCACATAGATGGTGTCGGGGGTCACCTGGATCGACTCCTTGTCGAGCCCGATCCGGTAGGTGAGGGTCGCCCCCACGGAGTAAGGGGTCCCCAGAGGCGATCCCTTGGCGGCACCCGGCGCCGGGATCAGGAACCAGCGGATCTCGGCGGTCGTGGAGGGCAGCACCTTGCCGGTGCCATCGATGGCGCCGATGCCCTTCATCTCGTCGTGCTCCAGCCGGACGAAGAAGAGCGCCCCCTGCGCATCCGGATCCGAGGAGACCGGCACCTCGCTGCCGGCCTCGTCGCGGAACTGGAGGGCGATCTTCACCTCTTCGAGCGCAAGGTTGGGAAGCCCGTTGTGGATCCGCATCCGGGCCTCGAACCCCTGGCGCTCCAGGGTGAGTTCCTGGGGGATCTCCAGCTTCACCGTGGCGCACTGGGCGTCCAATGCCTCGGCCGTGCCGGCGGCCCCCACCCACCCGATCAGCGCCCCCAGCACCAAGCCCAACGCGCCCCGGAGCCCTCGCGATCTCCCCATGTCCGGCCTCCCCTTCGCAATCCGTCCCAGCACCGCAAGCTCCTGCGAACATCCGGCTGCGCCCCCGTCGGCCGCGCTGCTTCCCTTCCGGCCGGCCGTGCTCCCTGCCATCCGGCAGGTGGCCAGGTGTGCCTCGATCCCTCACTCCATGCGCACCGACAACCACTCGGGCTCCACCCGGAAGCGGTGGTTCCCCCCCAGGGGGTCATCCCCAACGCCCCCGAGGATCCGGGTCGCCACGTACAGGCTCTGTCCGTCTCCGAAGCGGACCTCCTGGGGGTCCACCAGCACCCACCGGCCCTCCTCGTAGAGCTCTGCCCAGTTGTGGAAGTCCGTCGGGCGTAGAACCTGGTCCCCGTTCACCAGGTAGCCCGCCATCGCCCGCACGGGCAACCCGTTGGCGCGCGCCAGCGCCGTGAAGAGAAACGCGTACTCGGTGCAATCGCCTTTTCCGTGCCGCAGGGCGTACAGGGCGCCCAGGTCTTCCTCCAGGTACCCGGCGTAGCGCACGTGCTTCCCCACCCAATCCGAAATCCCCCGGGCCGTCTCCCCCGCGCTCTCCGCCCGAAGCACCCCCGCGGCGGCCACGATCTCGGGGTGGTCCGCCTCGATGCCGGGCTCGGGACCCAGGAACGCCGCCGAAGCGACCCCAGGCGCAGGATTCGGGCGGTCCGCGAGCCCGAGGTCCGCCCGAATCGAGACGATCCTCTTGCCCCGAGGCGGCACGGTTCCCAGGTCGAACGACAAGACCTGGTTGCCCAGCTCGTCCGCCACGAGCTCGCCGCCCTGCGACGTCTCCAGCCGCAAGCACTTCTGGCTCGAGGTCTGCAGCACGGGGGCGTGGACCCACAGACGCACGCCTTCTGCCGGCCGGCTCTCGGGGTTCACGACGGCCACGTTGTACCGGACCTGCCGCTCGATGGGGTAAGCCGCATCGGGGTCCGCGAGCACGAAGATCGTGGCGGCTCCGAATGCGGTCCCCGCGACCGCGAGCAGCCCCGCCAGCACCAGGAGCCCCGTCGTCCGAGCCAACGCTACCGGCACGAGCCGCACCCTCCCCTCGCTGCGCCCGCCGGCGTCCCCCCACCCGCCACCACCCTCGAAGCGCCCGAGTGCCGCCGCTTCAGGGCCTCCGCATAGCGCCGGTAGCCCTCGGTCCCCCCTTCGAGGAAGTAGACGTTCCAGTCCGCCCCGCCCGGCGACACCCGCCCCTCCAGCGCCGCAGCGAGAGGCCCGTACCCCTCCCCCTGGGGGGTCGCGACGACAACGCTCACGAGCTCCCCGGCGCCGCGCTTGTCCAGCACACCCTGCACCTCCCGCACCAGGTCTTCGGCGCCGGCAACCCGCAGAGCTTCCGCCAGCTTCTCGGCGCCCGCCGGCGGCGAACCGCCGTCCAGAGGCGACACCAGCACCGTGACCCAGTCGCGCCTTCCCCCCTCGGCAACGTAGGCGGCGGGCGATATCCGGGGGACGGCCAGGGCTTCCAGGGCCTCTCCTTCCAGCCCCCCGCCGGCCCTGCGCCACTGGCCGATCCCGCCCCGAAGGATGCGCACCGACGAGAACCCGGCCTTCCCAAGCGCCGCGGCCTCGGCCGCCAGCCCACTGAGCCCGTAGTCCTCGCCCACCAGCACCACCTCCCGGTGCCGCAAGAACCCCATCGTCTTCACGGCGAAGAGCGGCACGGATAGCGTCCCCGGAATCCGCGCCGCCGCAAACGCCTCGGTCCCGCGCACATCGACGAGCGAGACGGGGCCACCCTGGGCCAGGCGCTCGCGCACCTGGACTGCCGAGATCCAAAGCGCCTCTTCCTCCTCGGCCCCGGGCCTGGCGGCCCCGGGCGCCCCCTCACAGGTCTGCTCGCCGCTGGCCGGCCACAGAAGCTCCAGGGCAACGTCCGCCCCGGTAGCGCCGCCCAGTACCCCGCTCGCGTGCCCCTCTCTCCCGCCCCCCGCAAACCCGAGAGCAAGAACGGCGATCCCAACGAGTGCTCTGTGTCTCACGATCCGGTCTCCTCCGGCGCCACCGCCCAATGGGGACGTTGCGGCTGCGGCCCAACGTCATCCCCCGGCCTATCGTTCCCCCAGGCGGGCTTCGAGCGCCCCCACCAGCTCGTCGAGCTCCGCGAGCCGGTTGACCCGCCAGACTTCTTCGCCCTCCCGAAAGAGGATGTAGGTCGGCACGATGCGCACGCCGTACACGTTGGCAATCTGCCAGTGGTCGCGCAGGATCGACTCGAGGGATTCCCACGCGAGCTTGCCCACCGTGACCCGCCCGGCAAACCGCTGCGACACCTGGGCCGTGATCGCATCCGCCCTCAGGCACGGCGGGCACTCCGGGTTGTCCACGGTGATGAACGCCAAGAAAGGCCTCGACGCCCCCTGAATCCTCTCCTCGAACGTCTCGTCCGAAAGCGTCACCACCACCGGCGGAGGCATCTCACCCAGGGGGACCGAAGCGAACGGCTGCTGCCCAGCATCCCGGGGAGGCGCATCGGAGTAGTGCACCCCGCCCTTCTCGTCGGTCCACCTGTAGACCTGCGCCAGAGCGCCGACTGACCCCGCCGTCACCACCACGGTCAGCGCGGCCCACACGAGAGCCGCAACCGAGAACAGCCGCCGTGCGTGTGCCATGCACCTTTCCCTTCCCTTGCCCTCGTTGAGATATGGCCGCACCGCCGAGAGGTCCCCGGCCGGCTCTCCGGGGGGCAAATGACAGCCGTTAGTCCTCGGAATCTCTCGGCCCTCGATCACCGCCCGTTCCGGCTCCGCACCGTCCCCGGTGCACCCAGCCTCCCCTGCCTCGCCGCGCCACCTTCACCTTCCACCTCGGTCATGCCCAGCACAGCCCCGCAAGCACGCTCTGCACGCTCGGTATCAACGTCCCTTTCGCCTCGTCGGTCTCTCCAGTCCTATATCAACGTCTCCCTCCTATCAACCGAAGGTCACTTCAGACCGGCGGCGGGATTCAGCAGGATCCACACCCAGATGGGATGCTTCATGCCCAGCCACGGCTCCTTCGCAATCTCGCGCCACGGCAACCGCCAAAGAGCTTCCTGTATCAAGAGCATGTCCCCGTAACCTACATAGCCGAACGTCTTGCCTCGCCTTGAGGCAACGTCGCGAAAGCGCGACATGCTCTTGCTCTCCGATACCAGGCGCCCGAATAGTCTAGTAAACTGGGCTGATTCATCAGAATTGTACTCCTCCCTCCCCTTCAACTTAGCCATGCCCCGCCGCAGTTCACCCTCCACTTCACCCCACATATCGGAACAAATCGCCAGATCTACCTTCACGGCGCCCACCACCGCATCCTTCACTACTTCGTCGAACATCGTCCAACTCTTATCCAAGATCGCCGCCACGACATCTGCCGTCGTCCCTGAAACGCCGGTGCCTGCCTTGGCACAGTCGAATAAATCCAGGCAATTCTCCATTCCAATTTCTATTAGCCAATCTGCTGGCCACCCAGCTTGCTTTCGGTCCTTGAATACGACAACTAGCGAGTTTGTTTCCTTACCAACCTTCCACTCGTACACAAACTTGCGACCCCAAGTCCCGTCCGGCGGCACCTCCTGAACGCTCACCAACTCCTGCGAAGAACCAGGCGACGCAATCAGCGCTACAACAAGAAACATCAGCACTCTATTCACCGCGCGCCCTCCTCGATTCATGGGTCCAAAATCCATGCAATTCCCCCCTGCCTCAGCCAGTGTGGACTCGGATCCTTGTATCCCTTCTTTACCACTCCGACGTGCTTCGGAGCAGCAACCACGGCAATTTGCCCATCGCAAAGCAGCCGCTCCAGGCCGGACACCGTCATAGGAGGCAGGTAGTAGTCCGCCGGAAGCCCCCAGGGAACAAGCAAAGGGGTCAGGTCTACACTTCTGACAACCCGAGCCCCTCCACCACCTCCTGGACGATCCGAGACAGGTCCTCCCTGTTGCCCAGTTGTGCCTCGACGCGGCGGGGGGGCGGCTCGCCTGGCTCACTCCCGACTCTCCCACCCCGAACCGGGCACCGATCTCCTTGAGTGGTCGGCCGCTGTAGCGGTGGCTCACGTACAGGGCGATTCGCTTGGCCATCCGCTGGTCGCACGGTACACGCTCTGTGGCCTCGCGTTCGATCGCCTCCAGCGACGAAC
>JBFLZB010000098.1 GCA_040756475.1 Thermodesulfobacteriota bacterium | reverse complement strand
TCTCTTCGGGCCCGGGGCAGCCGCCCGAGCCGGCGCAGCGGCCTGGGGGCTGTTTTACGGCTACAGGACGTCCTCCCCCCGCTCCCCCGTTCGAATGCGAACGACCTCGTCGATCGTGCTCACGAAGATCTTCCCATCCCCGATCTTCCCGGTCTTGGCGGCCCGCTCGATTGCCTCCACGGTGCGGGCCGCGAGTTCGTCGGGGACCACCACCTCGATCTTAACCTTCGGCACGAAGTCCACCACGTACTCGGCGCCCCGATAGTGCTCGGTGTGTCCCTTCTGTCGTCCGAACCCCTTGACCTCCAGGGCGGTCATGCCCTGGACTCCCGCTTCCTTGAGGGCCTCCTTCACGTCGTCGAGCCGAAAGGGCTTGATCACGGCTTCGATCTTCTTCATGGCTGGCTCCTGGGCTTGCCGGCGAGGCGACCCGCCGGGAGTTGGGGGACGGACTGGGGCCGTGTCGGCGCCCTGTGCAGGTGTGTGCGGCACAAGAATAGGTCAGGCAGGGTCGCCGAGACCAGCGTGCCGCACTCCGGGAGCTCCCTCCCGACGGGCAGGGCACGGCGTGCCCCACGGGCGACCGGGATCTACAGGGAGTATCCCACCTCCCCATGAACACTTTGGTCCAGTCCCGTGAGCTCGTCGGCCGGATCCACCCGCAGGCCGGCGACGGCCTGTAGCCCCTTGCACAGGAGCCAGGTCACCGAAAAGGCGTACCCGCCCGCCGCAGCAATCCCCACGGCCTGGACCCCCAGCTGTCCCACATCCCCGGTGAGCAGGCTTCCGGTGCCCACCGTGGCGAAGATGCCGGTGGCCAGAGCGCCCCAGGCGCCTCCCACGCCGTGGACGCCCAGGACGTCGAGAGAGTCGTCGTAGCCGAGCCGTCCCTTGAGGCACACCGCCCAGAAGCACAGGGCGCCGGCCACCAGGCCCACCAGCAATGCCCACCCCGGAGTGATGAAACCGGCTCCCGGGGTGATGGCCACCAGCCCCGCCACGCAGCCCGACGCGGCTCCCAGGGCGCTGGCCTTGCCGAACCGCCACTTCTCCGCCAACAGCCAGCCGAGAAGCCCGGCGGCCGAGGCGGTGTTGGTGGACGCAAAAGCCAGGGCAGCCGTCCCGTTGGCGCCCAGGGCGCTGCCCGCGTTGAACCCGAACCATCCGAACCAGAGGAGCCCGGCCCCCAGGAGGGTCATGGTGAGATTGTGGGGCACGAACTTCTCGGTGGGATAGCCGCGGCGCTTGCCCAGCACGAGGACGGCGGCGAGGGCGGAGACCCCCGAGGACACGTGCACCACCGTTCCCCCTGCGAAGTCGAGCGCTCCCAGCTCCAGGAGCCACCCCCCCTCGCCCCACACCCAGTGGGCGAGGGGCGCGTAAACCAGACAAGCCCACAGGAAGAGGAAGGCCGCGTAGGTCCCGAACTTGACCCGCTCCACCAGGGCCCCGCTGATGAGGGCCGGCGTAATGACCGCAAACATGCCCTGGAACGTCACGAAGGCCAGGGTCGGGATGTTCCCGGTAAGGGACTCGGGCCCGATGCCCGCCAGGAACAGCCGGTCGAAACCCCCAAACCAGGGACTCCCGCTCCCCCCGAAGGCGAAGGAAAAGCCGCACACCACCCACTGAACCCCCACCACCCCCATGGCCAGGTAGCTCAGGAGCAGCGTGGACAGCACGTTCTTGCTGCGCACCATGCCCCCGTAGAAGAGGGCGAGTCCCGGAAGCATGAGGAGCACCAGGGCCGATGACGCCAGAACCCAGGCGGTGTCGCCCGGGCTGAGGGCTTCCGAGGCCTGGGCACCCGAAGCGACGGCGAGCGAAGCGATGGCGAAGCCGATGACGCGGGGGAGCGAGCGGGCGTGATCCATGGGCAGACTCCCGAAATGTAGGGTTCGGGAGTTCCAAAGCAAGGCGGGTGCCAAGCCGAGGATTGTTGAATTGACGCGGAAAAACGAAAACTCGAGGCGGGCGGATTGCGACGGAACCGTCGCTTGTGTCTTCGTGATGGACGATTTTGTCGTGCCCGGAATCCAGACAAAAGAAGAGGGGGAGCTCGGCGCTGCTCTCCGGGGGGGCAAAGAGCGTTGCGGTTCCGAACTCCCCCAACCGTGTTCCGTCAGGGTACGCGCGTACTATGAACCCGACGCGGGCCGGTGTCAACCGAAAAAATGCAATCCTGGGGACGCAGGCCCGTCCGTGTCCCGTCCGTGCTTGCCGGCACCACCCGGCGCCCCCGGAGCGACCGGTGCCGGGTTGGCGCTACATGTCGGCTTTCCCGGGCGCCCGGAAGGCCCCGCAGGGGCACGAGGCCGTGTTTCCTGTCGGCCGAATCCAGCAGGACCCCAGTGGACACCCGGACCGACAACCGGCGCGCAGCCCGGCCCCGGCGTCTCTCGCGCGTCGCCGGCTCCGAAACGCCTGCGCAGACAGGGCCGCCCTGCGAACTCGAATCTGCTTTCCCCGTGAGTCCACCCGAGGGGCCGCTGGAGCCCGGCGTGGGCCGCCTAAGCTCCCCGTCATGGGGACTCGCCTTGGGCCCGGTGTGTGCAAGGGTGAACCCCTGGCGGCGGGGGGCGCACCTGAGCTCCGGGAAACCGCGTTTTGCTCTTTCGTCGAGTCCGAGAAAGGTGCAGGAAGGGCCCAGGCGCACCTGACGGTTTTCGCCCTTTGCCGTAAGGGGCGAGCAGGCACGGCTGTGTTCTACAATGCTTTCTGGTGTTTGCAGAAACCCCTGGGCTGGGAATCCGACCGGGAGGTGGCGGGTTGGGCGCGAAAAGGCCTTGACCAAACCGGCGATTTTCTTCTACCGTTGCCGCCGCTTCAGCTTTACTGAATCCATTTCAGTGCCCCTTAAGCTCTCCCTCGGGAACGGCGCGATCCATGAAGAAGCAGGTTCTCGAGAAGCTCAATCTCGGGGGGCGGTTCAAGGAGCTCCGCAAGCAAAAGGGGCTCACCCTCAAGGACCTGGGCGAGAAGACCGGTTTCAGCCCGGCGCTTCTTTCCCAGGTGGAGAACAACATCGTCTCTCCCTCGATCTCGACCCTCTGGACCCTGGCGGAGGCCCTGGGGGTGAAGATCGGGTATTTCTTCCAGCAGGAGGGGGTCGAGTTGGAGGACTACGTGGTCACCCGGGCCGGCAGGGAGGCCCTGGTGTACCGCAACGAGCTGCCACACACGCTGCCCTACCGGGACCTGGCGTACGGCCTCGAGGACCGGGACATGAGCCCGTTTCTCCTCGTCTGCGAGGAGTCCTGTGAGTTTGCGCTCAAAGAGGTGACGTACGAAGGCCAGGAATTTCTCTACGTGATGCAGGGTGCCATCGCCGTGGCTTACGGGGAGCAGCAGTTCGAGCTCGGCCCGGGCGACAGCATCTATTACAACGCGCGAATCCCCCACCGGATCGAGGCGCGCAAGGGAGCCCGTTTCCTGGCCGTGCTCTTCGAGGCCCACAAGCACTGAAAATCAGAGACCCGAGTTCCAGACGCGCCGCAACATGGCGCAACGAGACGAGAGGAGACGCCCCATGATTCGAGACGCCGTCATCGTTTCTGCTTGCCGCACCCCCATTGGAGGGTACCTGGGCACCCTGCTGCCGTTCGGCGCCACCGACCTGGGGGGCGTGGCGGTTCGGGAGGCCGTGCGCCGGGCCGGGGTGCCGGCGGCCGAGGTGGAGGAGTGCATCCTGGGCAATGTCCTCCAGGCCGGCGTGGGCCAGAACCCGGCCCGCCAGGCAGCCCTCAAGGGCGGCCTCGCGCCCGCGGTGAACGCCTTTACGATCAACAAGGTGTGCGGCTCCGGGCTCAAGGCCGTGATGCTCGCCGCTCAGGCGGTGGCGCTCGGTCATGCGGACGTGGTGGTGGCCGGCGGAATGGAGAGCATGTCCAACGCCCCCCACCTGCAGCGGAACCTCCGGGGCGGCGTGCGCATGGGCAACTTCCCCACCGTGGACGCCATGGTTCACGACGGGCTCTGGTGCGCCTTTCACGACGTCCACATGGGCAACCTCGCGGAGTTTACGGCCGAGAAGGCCGGCCTCTCCCGTGAGGAGCTCGACCGGTTCGCCGCCGAGAGCCAGCAGAAGGCCGGCCGGGCGGCGGCCGCGGGTGCCTTCCGGGAGGAGATCGCGCCCGTGGAGGTGGCCCAGAAGAAGGGACCGCCCGTGGTCTTCGACGCCGACGAGGTGGTGAAGCCCCAGACCACGGCCGAGGCCCTCTCCAAGCTCCGGCCCGCCTTCCAGAAGGACGGCATGGTCACGGCGGGCAACGCCCCGGGTCTCACCGACGGCGCGAGCGCCCTGGTGGTCACCAGCCGTGAGTACGCCCGGGCCAAGGGGCTGCCGGTGCTCGCGGTCATCAAGGAGCAGGCGGCCGCCCACCGCGACCCGAAGGAAGTCTTCTTCGCTCCCATCGACGCCGTGCGCAAGGTGATGGCCCGGGGCGGCTACGCGATCGGCGACTTCGACCTCATCGAGGCCAACGAGGCGTTTGCGGCCCAGGCCCTGGCCGACGGCAAGGAGCTCAAGTGGGATTGGGATCGGGTGAATGTGAGCGGAGGCGCCATCGCCCTGGGCCACCCCATCGGCGCCAGCGGCGCCCGCGTCCTCACCACGCTCCTCCACGGCATGAAAGCCCGTGGGGCAAAGCGGGGGCTCGCGACCCTGTGCCTGGGGGGCGGGGGCGCCGTGGCTTTGGTGGTGGAGCGAGAGGGCTGAGGAGGGGTGATTGCGGAATTTCGATTGCTGACCGCTGACAGCTTCTTGAGGAGGAAGACATGAGCATCCAGAAGGTGGGAGTCATCGGCGCCGGTACCATGGGGCACGGCATCGCCCAGGTTTTCGCGACCTCCGGGTTCCAGGTGGTGCTGCAAGACATCTCCGACGACTTCGTCAAGAAGGGGGTCGCGGCGATTGCAAAGAACCTCGACCGCCTCGTGTCGAAGGAAAAGATGACGGCGGCCGACCGGGACGCGGCCCTGGGACGCATCCAGGGCGCCACGACCCTCCAGGCCCTGGCCGACGTGGACGTGGCCGTGGAAGCCGCTACAGAGAATCTCGACATCAAGCTCAAGATCTTCGAGGATCTGGACCGCATCACCAAACCCGGAGCGATCCTGGCCTCCAACACCTCCTCGATTTCCATCACCAAGATCGGCAAGGTCACCAAGCGGGCCGACCGGGTCATCGGGATGCACTTCATGAACCCGGTGCCCGTGATGAAGCTCATCGAGATCATCCGGGGGCTCCAGACCTCGGACGAGGTGTACGGAGCCATCGATGAGCTCTCCAGGAAGCTCGGCAAGGTGCCGGTCTCCGTCAACGACAGCCCGGGCTTCGTCTCCAACCGCATCCTGCTGCCCATGATCAACGAGGCGGTCTTCACCCTGTACGAGGGCATCGCCTCGCCCAAGGACATCGACACGGTCATGAAGCTGGGGATGAATCACCCGATGGGTCCGCTGGAACTCGCCGACCTGATCGGACTCGACGTGTGCCTCTATATCATGGAGGTCCTCTACGAGGGCTTCGGTGACTCGAAGTACCGCCCCTGCCCGCTCCTCAAGAAGTTGGTGGACGCCGGGAACCTCGGCCGGAAGACCGGCAAGGGCTTCTACGACTACTCGAGCTGAGAGAGGAGACGAGCCATGGCCTTCGAGAACATCATCCTGGAGCAGCCCGAGGCGGGCCTGTACCTGCTTACCGTCAACCGGCCCAAGGCCCTCAACGCCCTCAACGCCGAGACCCTGGCCGAGATCGAGGCTGCGGTCGCCCAGGTGGGGGCCGACCGGGGCGCCCGGGTGCTGCTCGTGACCGGCGCCGGGGAAAAGGCCTTCGTGGCCGGAGCCGACATCAGCCAGATGCGCGCGTTCAGCGCCCTGGAGGCCAAGGAGTTCTCCCAGAGGGGCCTGCGGGCGTTTCGCGCCTTGGAGAACCTGCCCATCCCCGCCATCGCCGTGGTCAACGGGTACTGTCTGGGGGGCGGCTGCGAGCTCGCCATGAGCTGCGACTGGATCCTGGCCAGCGACAAGGCGGTCTTTGGCCAGCCCGAGGTGGGCCTGGGGGTGACCCCGGGCTTCGGCGGCACCCAGCGCCTTACCCGGCTCGTGGGGCGGGCGCTGGCGATGGAGCTCGTGACGACCGCACGGCAAGTCAAGGCGGAGGAAGCCCGGCAAATCGGCCTGGCCAACCACGTCTTCGCGGCGGAGAGTCTGATGGAGGAGGCCTTCAAGATGGCTCGTACCGTGGCTTCCAAGGGCCCGGCGGCGGTGCGCCTGGCCAAGGAGGCGGTGCAGCGGGGACAGGACCTGGACCTGGACAACGCGTGCATCCTGGAGAGCGACCTCTTCGGGCTGTGCTTCGCCACCGCCGACCAGAAGGAAGGCATGGGCGCCTTCCTGGAAAAACGCAAGGCCGAGTTCCGAGGGGTGTGATCCGAGGGGTGGCTGGCATCGAAATTGCTTGGGCGCCCCGGAGAGTCTGGAGGCGTCTCGACCGAGGAGGGAGGATCGGATGAACTTCGAGTTGGACGACATCCAGACCATGGTGCGCGACACCGCGCGGAAGTTTGCCCGGGAGGAGGTGGCACCCTACGCCGCCGAGATGGATAAGACCGCGAAGTTCCGGATGGATCTCGCCCGCCAGATGGGCGAGCTGGGGTTCCTGGGGGTGGCCATCCCCGAGCAGTACGGCGGGGGGGGCATGGACTACCGGTGCTACGCCATCGTGGTGGAGGAGCTTTCCACGGTGTGCGCTTCCACCGGGGTGGTGGTTTCTGCCCACTCGAGCCTGTGCTGCGACCCCATCTTCAAGCACGGCACCGAGGAGCAGAAGCAGAGGTTCCTGGTGCCCCTGGCCTCGGGGAAGATGCTCGGGTGCCTGGGCCTGACCGAGACCCAGGCGGGCAGCGACGCGGGCAACCAGAAGACCACCGCCGTGCGCGACGGCAACCAGTGGGTGCTCAACGGGAGCAAGATCTTCATCACCAACGGCGGCCCGGCCGGGGTGGCGGTGGTGATCGCGGCCACCGACAAGTCCGCCGGAACCAAGGGGCTCTCCGCCTTCATCGTGCCTGCCGACGCCCCCGGCTACAAGGTGGCCAAGGAGGAGCACAAGCTCGGCATCCGGGCGAGCTCCACCGCCGAGCTCGTCTTCGACGAGTGCCGCATCCCCTCGGGAAATCTGCTGGGTCAGGTCGGCGACGGCTTCAAGATCGCCCTCCAGACCCTCGACGGCGGCCGCGTTGGCATCGCGGCCCAGGCAGTGGGCATCGCCCGGGGCGCGCTGGAGCACGCGGCTGCCTACTCCAAGGAGCGATTCCAGTTCGGCCAGTCCATCTCGAACTTCCAGGCCATCCAGTGGAAGCTCGCCGACATGGCCACCGAGATCGACGCCGCGCGGCTCCTCACCTGGCGGGCCGCGTGGATGAAGGACCAGGGCTTCAAGAACTTCAGCAAGGAATCCGCCATGGCCAAGCTCTTCGCCTCCGACGCGGCGATGAAGGCCACCCGCGAGGCGATCCAGGTCTACGGCGGCTACGGCTACATCGACGAGTACCCGGTGGAGCGGTTCTACCGCGACGCCAAGATCACCGAGATCTACGAGGGCACGAGCGAGGTGCAGAAGATCGTCATCGCCCGCGCCGTGCTCCGGGACTGAGAACGGGATCACCCCTCACACAAAGGAGGTAGGCCGATGAAGATCATGGTGCCCGTGCGGCGGGTCCCGAACCCCGACGTGAAGGTCCGGCTCAAGAAGGACGGGACGGGGATCGAGACCGAGGGAGTCAACTTCCTCGTCAACAACTTCGACGAGTGGGCCATCGAGGAGGCCGTCCGCATCACCGAGAAGGGCGGCGGCGAGGTCTTCCTGGTCTCCATCGGCGGGCCGGAGAACGAGGAGACCCTGCGGGCCGGCCTGGCCCTGGGGGCCCACCGGGCCTACCTGGTCACCGTGGACCAACCCTACGAGAGCTCCGTCATCGCCGACATCCTGGCCGCGGTGTACAAGCTCGAGAGCCCGAACCTGGTCATCGCGGGCAAGCAGAGCGTGGACACCGACAACAACCAGGCGGCCCAGATGTTGGCGGCCAAGCTGGGGCTGCCCCAGGCCTGCTTCGCCTACCGGGTCGCGATCGACGGGGCAAAGGCCACGGTGCAGCGGGAGATCGACGGAGGGCTCGAGACCAAGGAGGTCGAGCTGCCCTGCGTCATCACCGCCGACCTGCGCCTCAATACCCCCCGGTACGCGAGCCTTCCGGCCATCATGAAGGCCAAGAAGAAGGAAGTGAAGAAGGTGACCCTGGCGGACCTGGGCGTCTCGGCCAAGAACCGCACGCGCGTCCTGGGCCTCAAGGAGCCGCCGCCCCGCAAGGCCGGTCAGCGGGTGTCGAGCGTGGACGAGCTGGTGGACAAGCTCATCAACGAGGCCAAGGCCCTCTAACAAAGGAGAGACGCGATGTCCATTCTGGTGATCGCCGAGCTGCGGGAAGGCGAGGTCCGGCACGCATCCTATCCCGCCATCGCCGCCGGGAAGAAGCTGGCCGAGATGCTCGGCACCGACTACGACGTGCTGGTCTTGGGAAAGGGAGCCAAGGCGGGTGCCGAGAAGCTCAAGGACTTCGGCGCCAAGACCGTGCATTGGAGCGAGGCGCCGGCGGTGGCGGAGTACACCGCCGAGGGTCACGCCCTGGCGGCCTGCGAGCTCGTGAAGTCCAAGGTCTTCACGGCCGTCCTCTCCCCGGCCACGACCACGGGCAAGGACATGCTGCCCCGCCTGGCGGCGCTGCTGGACGCGGGCATGGTGAGCGACGTCATCGGCTTCCAGAAGGGTGACGCCGGGGCCCTGTACGTGCGCCCGATGTATGCCGGTAACGCCGAGGCGAGCGTGGTGGTGGAGACCCCGGTGCACGTGCTCACGGTGCGGGAGGCTGCGTTCGACGCGGCGGCGCCGGGGGGGGTGCCGGCGGCGATGGCCGAGCTGCCCGTCACGGCAGACCCGGCGAGCCTCAAGGCCAAGTTCGTCTCCTATCAGCTCACCAAGTCGGCCCGGCCCGAGCTCACAGAGGCCAAGGCGGTGGTGTCGGCCGGCCGGGGGTGCAAGGACGCCGAGGGCGTGAAACTCGTGGAGCAGCTCGCCGACCTTCTGGGCGCCGCCGTGGGGGCGAGCCGGGCCGTGGTGGACGAGGGGCTCCTGCCCAACGACCTCCAGGTGGGGCAGACGGGGAAGATCGTGGCCCCGGACCTCTACTTTGCCCTGGGCATCTCCGGCGCCATCCAGCACGTGGCCGGGATGAAGGGGGCCAAGGTGATCGTGGCCATCAACAAGGACGAGGAGGCCCCCATCTTCGAGGTGGCCGATTACGGGCTCGTGGACGACGTCTTCAAGGCCGTCCCCAAGCTCGTGGAGAAGATCAAGCAGGCCAAGGCCTGATCTGCGACACGTGCCGGCGGGAAGCGCACCGGTGCCGCTTCCCGCCGGCAGCCCGCCGTCCAGCCAGACAGAGGGTGCGAACATGGTCAACGCTCTGGATTTCGGCCTGATCCTGGCGGTACTGGGGATCGCGGCCCTGGGCACCTGGCGCAAGGTCCGCCGCATCGCGGTGGGGGCGCCGGAGGACCGCTCCGGGGACCTGCGGCAACGCTTCGGCGAGGTGTGGCAGGCAGTGGTCGCCCACCGCAAGGTGCTGCGGGAACGCCCGGAGGGGCTCCATCATCTCTACCTGTTCGCGGCGTTCGCGGGCATGATCGTCCTGATCGCCGGGGTGCAGGTGGCGTTTCGGCTGCCCGGGGTTCTCTCGGGACCCCTGAGCCTGGCGGTCGAGCTCCTGGGGCTCCTGGGGTTCTACGGCACCCTGCGCCTCTACCGGCGCCGCTATACGGAGAAGCCCGACCGCCTCGACGAGAAGCCCGAGGACCGCTGGGCGCTCCTGGCGCTCCTGGCCATCTTCGCAACCGGCCTGCTGCTCACGGCGGTGCGCATCGGCGCCACGGGGGGGCTGTGGAACCTCTGGCACCCCGTGGGCTACGTGCTGAGCCTGCCCTTCCAGCTCCTGCCGGCCGAGGCCGCCGCGTGGCTCGTACGGGTGCTGTGGCGGGTGCACCTGCTGCTCGTGCTCGCCACCCTGGCGAGCTTTCCCTTCGGGAAGCTCTCCCACGCCCTCTTCGGCGTGGCCAACCTCTTCTTCCAGAACCTGGGACCTCGAGGGGCGTTTCGCCCTGTGGACATCGAGAACTCCGAGGTCTACGGCGTGGGACAGGTGGAGCGCTTCACCTGGAAGCAGCTCCTGGACCTGGAGGCCTGCGTGCGGTGCGGCCGCTGCCAGGCCAAGTGTCCCGCCTTTGCCACCGAGAAGACCCTGAACCCCAAGAAGGTGATCCAGGACCTCAAGGCCCACTGGGTGGCCAAGGTCCCGGCGATCCGGGCGGGGCAGGCCGAGGCCTTCGAGGAGGCGATGATCGACGGCCCGGGCGTGCAGCAGTCCGACCTCTGGGCCTGCACCACCTGCCGGGCGTGCATGGAGGCGTGCCCGATGGCCATCGAGCACGTGGACAAGATCGTCGACATGCGCCGGCACCTGGTCCTGATGGAGGGCCAGATGCCCGCGGAGCTCGTGACCCTGAACAAGAACGTGGAGAACAACTTCAACCCCTGGGGGGTGGGGTGGTCGGCCCGCAACGACTGGATGAAGCGCCGCGGGGTGAGCGCCCCCGTGCTGCCCGAGGAGGAGAATCCGGAGTTCGACGTGCTCCTGTGGGTGGGGTGCGCCGGGGCCTATGACGACCGCTACCAGCGGGTGATGGCCTCGGTGGTGCGCCTGCTGGAGAAGGCAGGAGTGCGCTTCGGCATCCTGGGCACCCAGGAAAAGTGCTGCGGCGACCCGGCCCGTTCCTCGGGCAACGAGTACCTCTACCAGAGCCTGGTGGCCGAGAACATCGCCGCCATGGACGCCCTGGGGGTGAAGACCATCCTCGCCCCGTGTCCCCACTGCGCCAAGACCCTGGCCAAGGAGTATCCCCAGTTCGGGGGCAACTACCAGGTGGTCCACCACGCCGAGTTCCTCCTGGGGCTGGTGGCCCAGGGGCGCCTGAAGGTGGTGCGGGACCTGCCGGCGCGGGTTACCCTGCACGACTCCTGCTATCTCTCCCGTTACGCGGGCACCGTGGAGGAGCCCCGGGACCTCCTGCGTGCGGTCGGCGGGCTTGAGCTGGTGGAGATGGAGCGGTGCCGGGAGGACAACTTCTGCTGCGGGGCCGGAGGCGGCCGCATGTGGATGGAGGAGGAAAGCCCGCGCATCAACAACGTGCGGGCGGAGCAGGCCCTGGCCACGGGGGCGGGGGTCATCGGCTCGGCGTGCCCGTTCTGCCTGACGATGCTCGGCGACGGGGTCAAGGCCCACAAGCGCGAGGACGACGTCCAGGTGCTCGACATCGCCGAGATCCTGGAGAGGGCGCTGGCCTGATGAAGACGGGAACGGGAAGGGGAGGAGACGCCATGAAGCGAGTCGCCGCGGTGCTGGCCTGCCTCGCCGGCCTGTCAGGCCCGACGCATCTGCCGGGGGCCGCACACGCCTCGGAGCTGGCGAGGGGATTCACGCCCCCTGCGCGCAAGTTCGAAAAGCCCTACACCAACGAGTCGTGCCTGGCCAACTGCCACGCCCTGCCGGGCGTGGGGGCCGGAAGCGTCACGGGGGTCCTGCGGGCACTCCACGTGGACTTGCAGGGGTATCTGGCCTCCACCCACGGCCAGAAGGGGATCGAGTGCGTCGACTGCCACGCCGACGCGGACCCCAACTTCCACCCCCGCACGGGCTACGCCCAGGTGGACTGCCGGGCCTGCCACGCGGAGCGGCCCCCCGAGGGGGTCTTCCCCCCGGACGCGCTCCAGCGTCTGGAGGCCAAGGGCATCAAGGCGCCTCCCAAGGAGACCTGGAAGGCCGAGACCTGGGCCAAGACCAAGCACGGCGTGGCCTGGGAGGCGGGCAACCCGGCGGCGCCGGCGTGCGCCCACTGTCACACGGCCCACTACCAGCGCCCCAGCGCCGATCCGGCCTCCACGGTGCACCGCCGCAATCTCTCCGCCACCTGCGGGCTCTGCCACGTGGACCAGGTGCGGTCCTACGACGTGGGCGGCGTGCTGGCGCGGTTTCGCCTGGGGGGCCACGGCAAGGGAGACCTCTCCAACCGCTACGCCGTGTCCGAGTGCCTGGGGTGTCACCAGGGGGAGGGGGCCCACGGGGAGGAGACGGTGACGGGCCAGACGTGCCCCACCTGCCACCGGGTCCCGGAAGAGCCCCGGGACATGGCGTGGGCCTCGCTCCACATCCGGCCCCAGGCGGCGGACCAGCCGTTGGCGCGGGCCCTGCGGTGGGGCTACGCGGCGCTCTTCTGGGGCGCGGTGGGCGCGGGCGGCCTCGTGGTGCTGTTCCTGGGGTTTTCCACCCTCTATCGCCGCAGTGACGGCTGACCGCGGGAGGCACGGGCCCGATGTCTACGACGCGCTACGGATTTCTGATCGACCTGCGAAAGTGCATCGGCTGCCGCACCTGCCAGGTGGCGTGCAAGGCCGAGAACGACGTGCCGCTGGGGGTGTACCGGACCTGGGTGAAGGAGGTGGAGAAGGGCACCTACCCCAAGGTTCGCCGCCACTTCATCCCCGTGGTGTGCAACCAGTGCGCCGAGCCGGCCTGCACCACCGTCTGCCCGGTGATCGCCACCTATCCCATGGACAACGGCATCGTCTACATCGACCCGCACCGGTGCATCGGGTGCGGGTACTGCATGGCGGCCTGCCCCTACGCCGTGCGGTTCATCCACCCCACCCGCGGGGTGGCCGAGAAGTGCGACTGGTGCTGGCCCCGGGTGCGCGAAGGGTACGGCCCGCCGGCCTGCGTGGCGGCGTGCCCCACCGACGCCATGCTCTTCGGCGACGTGAACGACCCGGGAAGCGCGATCTCCGCGGCCCTGGCGCGGGAGGCCACCGTGGTCCTCAAGCCCGAGACCGGCAACGTGCCCCAGGTCTTCTACATCGGCCTCGACGACGAGGCGGCGCGCCTGGTGCACCACCACGGCGGGGAGGAGTAAGCACATGAGCCTGCTCTACACCGTTCCCCACGGGGAGGCCTTCGGCCTGTCCATCGCCATCTACTTCTACCTGACGGGCCTCTCCGCCGGCTCCTTCATCATCTCCACCCTGGCCTACGGCTTCGGCTTCGAGAAGTTCAAGCCCCTGGGCAAGGTGGGGGTGGTCATCGCCACCGTCCTCCTGATCGCCGCCCCCATGTTCCTCCTCCTCCACTCGGGCCGGCCGCTGAGGGCGTGGCACCTCTTCGTGTATATCAGCGGCACGAGCCCGATCTCCTGGGGCTCGTTCCTGCTCACCCTCTATCCGCTCAACTGCATCGTCTACGGCTACTTCATGTTCCGGGGCAACGCGAAGCTCACCAAGCTCTTCGGCCGCATCGGCATCCCCCTGGCCCTCATGGTCCACGGGTACACCGGCTTCATTCTGAGCTTCGCCAAGGCCCACGCACTCTGGCGCACCAGCATGATGCCCATCCTCTTCCTGACCTCGGCGATGGTCTCGGGGGTGGCCATGATGATCCTGGTGACGATCATCAAGGACCGCTTCTTCAGCGAGAAGGGCGAGATCAACACCGAGATCATCTACGGCCTCGGGAAGATGCTCCTGTGGCTCCTGGTCTTCGACCTCTTCCTGAGCCTCTCGGACCTGGGAATCCACTACTTCGGCGAGCGGGAGTCCATGGAAACGGCCCGGCTGTTCGTGACGGGCGCCTTCGCCCCGCTCTTCCTCGGCGTGGAGACCCTCATGGGCAAGGTCATTCCCTTGAGCCTGGTGGCCACGCCGCGCACGCGCAACGTCGCCGTGTTCGGGTTTGCCGCCGTGCTGGTGATGATCGGCATCTTCGTCATGCGCTACAACGTGGTCCTCGGGGGCGAGTACATCCCGCTCCTCTAGGGGCGCACGCGCAAGGCGGGAGGGTAGACGATGATCGTGTGGAGCCGACGCGAGTTCCTGTCCGCCGGCACGGCCGGCGCCGCGGGCCTCGCCATGGAGAACAAGTCTCGGGTGCTTCGGGCGCCGGAGAAGCCCTGGAACCAGGGCACCGGCCGGGTGATGCGCAAGTTTCGGGATCCCATCCCGACCGCTTGCGCGGGATGCGCCTCCCAGTGTCCGCTGGTCGCGTACCGGGACGGGGAGCGGGTGGTGCAGGTGGCCCCCAACGCTGGGGCCAGCACCGGAGGGAAGACGTGCGCCCGGGCCTTCCAATCCCTGGAATCGCTCTACGACCCCGAGCGGGTGCTCCGTCCGCTCCGGCGGGTGGGACGCCGGGGAGAGGGGAAGTGGGAGCCGGTGTCCTGGGAGGACGCGCTCGACCGCCTCGCCGGGGCCCTCGTCGAGACCCCCGACACGGCCTACGTGGACGCGGGCCGTCCCGATCCCCTGGCCGGGGCGCTCCTGGACCGATTGGGCGTGGGACGGCGCCTGGAACACGAGACATCCCGGCGGTGGGCCGCGCGGGAAGCCCAGCGGGCGGTCTACGGCCTGCCTCTGGCCCGGCCCGACCTGCGGCGCGTCAATACGGTGCTCCTGGTGGGGGCGCGTCCCCTGGACGGGGGACCGGAGTTCACGGGCGTCGCGCGGGATCTGGTGCGCGCGCGGGCCGCCGGTGCCCAGGTGATTGCCGTGGGCTCCTTCGAGGGTGCCACCGGGAGCCTCGCGGACCAGTGGCTCCCGTCGCGACCGGGTACCGACTCCCTGGTGCTCCTGGGGCTCGCTCGGGTGCTCCTTTCCCAGGGCTGGTACGACGCCGAGGGGTTCCGGCGGGCGGTGGCCTCGCCCCCGGAGGCCATCCTCCAGCGGCTCCTGCCCTACACCGCGGACCTGGTGGAGGCAGCTTCCGGCATCCCGGCCCTCCAGCTCGTGCAGGTCGCCCAGCGGTTTGCCGAGCGCGGCCCCTCCCTGTGCCTGGTGGACGGGGCCGGGAGCGAGCAGGCCGAGGCACTGGAAGCGGCCGCGGCGGTGCTCAACTGCCTCGCAGGCGACCCGGAGGCGGCGGGCGTGCGGCTGGAGCGCGCCCCGGCCTGGGTCCCCCGGTTCGAGCCCCAGATGCCCCGCGCCCGGGCGGTAAAAGACATCCTGGCGGGCAACGAGCGGGCGTCCCTGTACCTGGCTTACCGTGCCAATCCCGTGTACTGGAGCCCCCGAAGCGACTCGGTGCGCCGGGCCTTTGCCGATGAGGGACGGGTGGAGCTCCTGGTGGCCCTGGACACCCACCTCACCGAAACCGCAGAGCTCGCGGACCTGGTGCTTCCGGCGGCGGCGGACCTGGAGCTGTGGAACCTCCTGGGGGGCTATGCCCCCGAGGGGAAGGCGGCCGCCTTCCTGCAGCAGCCCGCGACCCGGAGCCCTTCCGAGCCCGAGCTCCTGCGGGCCCCGGAGGTTCCCCTGGAGCAGCTGTTCCAGGGGCCGGCGCCCCGGCCCCTCGGGGAGGCGCGCCAGCTCGGGGACGTGCTCCTGGGGGTGATCGCGCGGGCGCTGCCCTCCGGTCACCCGATTCGGGAGGACTTCCCGTTTCCCGACTGCGGAAGCTTCGTGCGCCATCTGGCCGACACTACGCCGTCCCTGGCCGCCGACGGCGGGTTCGAGCGCCTGGCCCGGGAGGGCACCTGGACCAGCCGTGCAGCCACGTACCCTCGGGCGGCCGACGGGGGCTTTCCCACGGGGAGCGGGCGCGTCGAGGTGGAGGGTCGCCTGGCCCACCGGGTGCCCCGGGAGTTCAAGCGACTCGAAGGCGACCGGTTCGCCCTGGTGGTGCTGAGCCACCCCGAGCTGGGCCACGGATACGCCAACACCCGCTGGGGGCGGGAGATCCGGTTTCGCAATCCCGTATACCTCCATGCCGATACCGCGCGGGAACTGGGACTCGCCGCCGGGGATCGGGTGGTGATCCGCACGGAAGTAGGGGAGGCGGTGGGGCGGGCGGCGCCGATCCACGGGATCCACCCCCAGGCGGTCGCGGTGGCCGAAGACTTCGGCCACTGGGCCGGGGGGGTGGCGGCAACCGCCCGGGGCGAGCCCACGGGGGAGGTTCCGAGGCCGCTCCTGGTGAGCCGCAAGGACTTCCTGGCCAATCCCCTGGGGGCGACCCGGGGGGGCGTGGCCGGTGCGGATGTGCCCTGGTGGCACCGCCACGGCCCCGGGTTTTCCGTGCAGACCTTGAGCCCGTTTACGTCGGATGCCCACGGAGCCCAGGCCTGGCGGGAAGTGAGCGTCACCGTCCAGCGGGCCTGACGGGGGCGGCCGGGAGGCGGGGAGGCGGGGGGATGGCAGCGTCGAGCTGGATGGCGAGGCTCTGAGCCGGAAGGAGCACAACCCGATGTTCTTGATCAAGCGTCTTGCGGGGATGACCAAGGGCGGCATTGCCGGCTTTCTGGCCGTGCTGGCTCTGGCCGGCGTGGCAGGCTTCGTCTGGATGGCCCGCACGATCAACACCGCGCCGGCCCAGTGCGCGAGCTGCCACCTGGAGCTCACGGCCATGTGGAAGCGCAGCCAGGGGCACCCCGCGGAGCGCGTGACCTGTTATGAGTGCCACGCCCAGCACGCGGAGCTGCCCGAGTCACCCAACCTGGGTGCCTTCGTGCGCGACCAGCTCATTCCCGAGAAGTACCTCTCCTCGGATGAGCGCATCAACGCCCGCTGCGAGGGGTGTCACCAGGGCATCCGCGAGTCCGGCACCGGCATGGGCGTGCTCTGGGCCAAGGCGGCCCTGCGCTCGGGCGTGGCGGTTCTGGAGGGCGCTCTGGAGGACGAGCGGCTCGTGGTGGTGCCCCGGGACGCCCTGGGGGACGCAACCCGCCCGGTCCGCGGCGGCGACGTCGGCGCCGCGGCCGTCCGGTCCCTGCGGGATCGGGAGTGGTTGGAGGCGGCCAGGGCGGCCAACGGGGAGCGGGCCGGCGAGGTGCTCGCGAGCATCCGGACGGACCTGGAGGCCGTGGTCCAGGCCCTCGGGCGCGCTGGGGTAACGGCCGAGCAAATCGGCCGCAGGAAGGAAGAGCGGCTCGGGGAGCGCCTGATCCAGATCGAAGACGCCGCCGGGCGCATCGCCGGGTTGCTGGCGCGGGCGGAAGAGGTCCTGGCGGGCGCCTCCCCCGAGGCGCCCGTGGCGCCGGCGCTGGCCGGGGAGGTGCGGGGGCTCCTGGGGGAGGCCGCCGGCGTGCTGGGAGAGATCGTCCGGGCGCGCATCACCGTGGGGCGCGCCCTGGGCAGCGAGCAGGCGGTGGCCGACCCGACGGGCCTGCGGGCGCACCTGGCCGCCGTGGACCGTGCTCTGGACGAGGGAACCGCTCAGGCAGCGAGGGAGGCGGCTGGAGCGGCGCGGGCGGCGTTTACCGCTCCCCTGCCCAACCGGGAGGTCATCGCCGAGCGCGTCGCCGCCCTCTCGAAGGAAGGGGAGGCCCGGCTGGCCGCCGCCGCCGCGCGGTTCCTGGCGGCCTCCCGCGGCGTGCTCGGCGACCTGCCCGCCGGGCCGCCCCCCCGCCT
>JBFLZB010000097.1 GCA_040756475.1 Thermodesulfobacteriota bacterium | reverse complement strand
GGCGGCCCGCCACCCGGGCCGCCCCCTTCCGGCAACCCGGCGGGCTGGAATCGCTGCCTTCTCCCGTCGAGGGAAGGCGCCGCCTTGGGGTAGCAGTGCATCCCCAATGGCCCCCTCTCCCTCAGGGAGAGGGCTGGGGTGAGGGTGGGGCGGGGCTGGATCACCCTGAGCCCGAGGCGGGCATGCCCCGTCGCGGGCGGATCGAAAGCGACGGGGAACACGGGTTTCTGGACCGCTACCTACCCACAGATTCTGCGGACGAGCCTGAAGTCTTGCGGGAGGCGCCTCAGGCCTCCCGGAACCAGCCGTGGCTCAGCCGCTGGGTGCGCTCGGCAAGGGCCTCTAGCTTGGCGAGCGCCGCCCCCGAGTCGAGCCCCTCCCGCGCCCGGCGGATGCCCTCGGGGAGCCCCGGGGCCAGGCCGGCAACGTACAAGGCCGCCCCGGCGTTCACGAGCACCATGTCGCGCCGGGGGCCCGGCTCGCCTCCCAGCACGGCCCGCACGATGGCGGCGTTCTCCCGGGCGTCGCCCCCGGCGATGTCCCCCGGCCCGGCCCGGGAGAGGCCGAACTCCTCCGGGGACACCGTGTACTCCCGGATCGCGCCGTCCCGCACCTCGGCGACCCGGGTGGCCCCGCACACCGTGATCTCGTCCAGGCCGTCCTCCCCGTGCACCACCAGGGCGCGCTCGGTTCCCAGTGCGAGGAGGGCTTCCGCCAGCACCCGGGGCGACTCCCGGGCGCCCACCCCCACGAAGTGGTGCCGGGCCCCGGCCGGGTTGGCCAGGGGGCCGAAGAGGTTGAAGATGGTGCGAAGCCCCAGCTCCCGGCGCGGGCCCACCACGTGCTTGAGGGTGGAGTGGAAGAGGGGCTCGTAGAAGAAACCCACCCCCACCGCCTCGAGGCAGTCCTCCACGGCCGAGGGGGTGAGGTCGGGCTCGACCCCCAGGGCGGCCAGCACGTCGGCGCTGCCGCACACGGGAGCCACCGCCCGCAGCCCGTGCCGCACCACCTTGGCACCGCAGGCCGCAACCGCAAACGCCGTGGCCGTGGAGACGTTGAACGTGCTGGTTCCGGCACCCTCCGAGGCCGCGAATGCGGCCATGGTCTCCTGGTCCACGTTGATCTCGTCCCGGTCGATGGCCACCAGGGGCGCCCCGGCCCGAATCGAGGGCGCCAGGGAGCGCAGCGCCCGGCCCGCCCCCGCGAGCTCCCCGGCGGTCACCCCCTTGAGGCGCAGCGCCATGAGAAATGCCCCCACCTGGGCCGAGGTGGCCTCCCCCCGGGTCACCTCGGTCATGGCGGCGATCATCTCTCCCTCGGTCAGGTCTTCCCGGCCCGCCAACTTCGCCAGCGCCTCTCGGATCATGCTCCCTCCCTTTCGATGGACCTGTTCCGCCTCGACGTCCTGCGCCCCGGCGCGGCACACGGCTGCAAGCCCCCGGCACCCGAACCGCCGCACCCGCCGCGAGCTTACCCGCTGCTACGCTACTGTGCCAGCTCTCCGGCTGCCTCTCCCGGTAGGAAGCAGCGCACCGCGGCGCTCCTGGGCGCCGCGGTGCGCGAGGACTCCCGGGGTACGCCCCCGAAGCCCCCTGGTGGAGGGGGATGTCGAGCGCCCCCTCGACCGGCCCCTACAGAAAGAGGAGGCCGATCGAGATGATGATCCCCGAGTAGATGAGCGCCATGACGCAGTACCCCATGATGTCGCGGGCGTTGAGGCCCGCGATGCCCAGCGCCGGCAGAGCCCAGAACGGCTGGATCATGTTGGTCCACGCGTCTCCCCAGGCGATGGCCATGGCCGCGCGGGCGGTATCCACCCCCAAGGCGGCGCTCGCCGGCAGGATGATCGGTCCCTGGACGGCCCACTGACCGCCCCCGGAGGGGACGAACACGTTGACGAGGCCGGCCGAGAGGAAGGTGAAGAAGGGGAACGTAAACGGCGTCGAGATATTGACGAACCACTGGGAAATCACGGCCGCGAGCCCCGAGGTCACCATCATCCCCATGATCCCGGCATAGAAGGGGAACTGGAGGATGATGCCGCTCGAGCCCTTCACGGCGGTGTACAGGGCGTTGATATACCTGCGCGGCGTCCAGTGCAGGAGGATGCCGGAGAACAGGAAGATGAAGTTCACGATGTTCAGGTTGAGGGAGCCGCCCTTCCCGAAATGGAACACCAGGTAGATGGTTGCGCCCACCGCAAGGAGTATCGAAACGGCAGAGCTGTTCTCAACCTTTTCCGCAGGCGTCCGTGCGGCCGGGATGACGATCTCCTTTTCTTCCAGGAGGGCCGGATCGACCGCGATGACGTCCCTCGGCATCATCAGACGCGCCAAGATTGGAAGCGTCAGGATGAGAACGATGGCGGTGATCAGGTTGAAGGGCGCAAAGATCGTCTGCCCCACGGCGATGCCGTTCGTGATCTTATAGGACCAGTCGGTGGGCGTATTGAGGGCGAGGGGGATCGAACCGGCCAGGCCGGCGTGCCAGACCAGAAAACCCATGTAGGCGCAGGCGATGGTCAACCGGTAGTCCAGCCCCTTGACCCTGCGGGCCATTTCGCGCCCGAGCAGCGCCCCCACGACCAGCCCGAACCCCCAGTTGATCCAGCTCGCGACCGCCGCCACGAAGCAGGTCATCATGATGGCGCCGCTCGGGGAGGTCACGAGCGAGGCAATCGACCGCAGAATCCTCTTGACCGGAGGGCTCTCCGCCAGCGCGTGACCGGTTACGAGCACCAGCACCATCTGCATGGAGAACGTCAGGAGGTTCCAGAAGCCGTTACCCCAGTGCTGCACCATCTGGTAAGGGGTGTTCTCGGTCAGGACCAGTCCGCCGATATACACGATGAAAGTGAGGATTGCCGCGAACAGGAATGGATCGGGAAGGTATCTCTGCACCAGAGCCACGAAAAAGCGAGTCATCTTTTGCATCCTACGTACCTCCTCCGTAGTGCATCGGGTTCCCGTGATGAACGCCGGCGCCACGCCGGCATGAATCCGCATCATCTGGCGACGATCGGACCCAACGGACGAATCTCCCCGCGGGAGATTCCATGCTCGTCATCCTTCCTCGGAGGTTGCACTGCGGGACATCAACTGCGATGTGGTGGCATGCGGCTCCTTTCCACGGGCTCCGCGGGAAAGAACCCCGAAAAGCTCCCGGGTCCGGGAATGGCCCGTCGTCGTTCCCGTCGGCGCGTGGGTAGCACGCAGCGGCGCAGCCGGTCAAGCGTACCGGTCTACGGCGCTCTTGCGGTCAGATCGGGTGGGCGCCCAGGGCGGTGCGCACGTTGGCCACCAGGTTGAGGAGGCGGGGCCCGATGTCCTCCTCCAGGGACGCCCGCGAGGTGAGAAAGGCCGCCCCGCTGCAGCTGAACACCATGGTGTCCCGGGGGTCCTCGGCGGGCAGGGGGACAGCGACGGCGTTGACCTCGGGCAACCAGTCTCCCAGGGAGAGGCAGAAGCCTCTCTCCCGATACTGGACGAGGGCGGCTTCCAGGCCGGCCTCTACCCGAGGCCACGCCTGCGGGTCTCCCCGGCGCAGCTCGTCGCAGACCTCGGCCCGAACGTCCCCCGGCACCGCTGCCAGGTACGCCCGGCCCATGGAGGTGGTGGCGATGGGGATCTGGGACCCGATGTCCAGGAGCAGGGCGGAGACCGAGGTGCTGCGGTAGGTATCGATGTAGACCATGGTCAGGCGGTCCCGCACGCCCAGGTTCACCGCCACGTGGGCGTGCTCGGCCAGGGCCTGCATCAGGGGGCGCGCCAGGCGGCGGATGTCCATTCGCGACATGAGCGAGTACCCCAGGCTGATGACCGCGGTGCCCAACTCGTAGCGGTTCAGGTCGGGGCGGTGCCGTAGGTATCCGAGCGCCGTCAGGGTGTAGGTCAGCCGAGAGACCGTCGCCTTCGGCAGTCCCGTGCGCTCGGCGATCTGGGCGTTGCCCAGGGCGCGGTCCGCCGGACCGAAGCAGGCCAGCACTTCGAGGCCCCGGGCGAGGGCCTCCACGAACTTCCGATCGTCCCTCCCCCGCCTGGCGGCCACCGGCTTTCGTATCATTTCCAGCCTCCTTCCCTTCGCGCAAACCCGAGCAAGGACCGCGGAGTGCGCCTGTACTCCCACGCCCGCTGTGTTTACCCCAGGTAAATTCCGTTGACATCGGATATTTCCTCAGTCTAGCATTTTGCAGAACGGATTTATATTCCGCATAGCGGAATCCTCCGCGGGTCTCCAGCCCCCGCACACGACGTCGCGGCGCGGCAGGGCCCGTCTGCCAGCTTCTTCCTTCGGCACTGCGCCGGGCACTCGCGTTCTTGCGGGGCCGGACCAGCGCCACGACGGGGACTCGGTTTCCCCCCAGCACAAGGAGCAGGAACATGAACAGGGCATTCCTCGGTCTGGCGATCGCCGCTCTGCTCACCGCCCCCGTGGCCGCACCTTCGGCGGCGCGGGCCGACGCAAAGCCCTCGGTGAAGCCCTTCATGCTGGCCACCGCCGGCACGGGCGGCACCTACTACATCCTGGGCGGCGCCATCTCCGAAGTGATGCGCAAGCAGGCCGGCGCCAAGGTTACGCCCCTGACCACGAACGGCTCGATCGAGAACTGTCGCCTGGTCTCGTCCAATCGTGCCGGGGTGGGCTTCTCGACGCCCGACCTTGCCTACTATGCGTACCACGGCCAGGAGATGTTCAAGCAGGGCAAGCTCGAAAACCTCCGCTACGTGGCGGGCGGGCACTTTTCCCACGCCCAGGTGGTGGTGCCGAAGAAGTCGTCCATCCAGACCATCGCCGACCTGAAGGGAAAGAAGGTGGCGGTGGGGGCCCAGGGCAGCGCGGTGCTCAGCTGGTCCATGGACGTGCTGGCCGTGGCGGGCCTCACCCTGCAGGACGTGAGCCCCCAGTACCTCTCCATGAGCGAGATGACGGGCGCCCTCAAGGACGGAACCGTCGACGCCGCCATTTACGGCGCCGGGGTGCCCACGTCGTCGGTGACCAACGTGTTCGCGGAGAATCCGATGCGCCTGCTCCCCTTGGAGGCCGCAGCCGTGGACGCGTGGCTTGCCGCCCAGGGCGCCGAGAAGAAGGCGCTCATCGAGACCTACACCATCCCGGCCAAGACCTACCGGGACCAGGACGAGGACGTGGCGACCATGAGCTGGCGCGCCTGCCTGCTGGCCAGCACCTCGACCCCCGACGACACGGTCTACGCCCTGCTCAAGACCATCGAGGGCTTCCAGAAAGATCTGGCCGCGGTGCATCCCTCCGGGGCCGAGTATACCCTGCAGAACCTCAAGGCGGGGGCCACCATCCCCCTGCACCCCGGTGCGCAGAAGTTCTACCAGGAGATGGGCATCCAGTAACAGCCGACTCGTGAACGCCGCGGCGGGGAGCTCCGGCTCCCGCCGCCCGGGAAAAGGAAGACGGTCCCATGCGAAAGCTTCGGGGTTTCACGGCGGGCATGGTCACGGCCATCGCCTGTCTGCTGGCGGGCTTCCACCTGTATACGGGCAGCGTGCAGGCCCTGGCCGCCCAGTGGCAGCGGGGCATCCACGTGGGGGTGGGCTTTCTCCTCATCTTCCTCCTCTTTCCGGCCCGCAGGACCGAGAAGGTGGCCAACAGCCGGGCCTGGTTCGCCGCCGACCTGGTGCTGGGGGGGCTCGCCCTCGCGTTCACCTACTACTACCTGAGCACGATCGAGCAGATGATCTACCGCCAGGGCATGCCCAACACGGCGGACATCGTCTTCAGCACCATCGCGATCGCCGTCACCCTGGAGGCGACCCGGCGGACCATCGGGTGGGTCCTGACGGCCATTGCCGGGTTCTTCCTGGTCTACGCGCTCTTCGGCGCCCACTTTCCCGAGGTGATGTCCCACCCGGGCATGACCTGGGACTGGGTGAGCACGGCGGTGTTCCTCTCCACCGAGGGCATCTACGGCATCCCCATCGGCGTCACCTCCACCTTCGTGTTCCTGTTCGTCCTGTTCGCCGCGGGCTTGGGGGCGTCGGGGGGCGACCACCTGATCTCCGACATCGGAGCGGCGGTCTTCGGGCGCACCCGGGGCGGCAGCGGCAAGGTCACGGTCTTCACGGGGCTCATGATCGGCATGATCTCCGGCAGCCCCGTGGCCGACGCGGCGGCGGTGGGCTCGCTGTGCATCCCCACCATGAAAAAGAGGGGGTTCAGCGGGCTCTTCTCGGCGTCGCTCTCGGCCGTCGCCGCCAACGGCGGCGCCTTCATGCCGCCGGTGATGGGGGCTGCGGCCTTCATCATGGCCGAGTTCACCGGGGTGACCTACTGGGAAATCTGCAAGATGGCGTTCCTCCCGGCGGTTCTCTACTACTTCTCCCTCTACATGGCCGCCGACTTCGAGGCGGGCCGCCGGGGCATCGCCAAGATTCCCCCGGACGAGCGCCCCCAGCTCCTGGCCGTGCTGAAGAAGAGCACCATCATCGTCGTCCCCTTCACCGTTCTCGTGTACACCATGGGCGTGATGGCGGTGCCCCCCCAGCGGTCGGCCGCCCTGGCATTTCTCTCCCTGGTGGCGGTGTACGTGGCCCAGGAGGCGCTGGGCGGGCGCATGTCGTTTACGGGGCTGCTGCGCTACCTGGTCAAGGTGCTGGAGGCCGGCACCCGGGGCATGCTGGTGATCATCGCCACCTGCGCCTGCGCCGGCATCATCGTCGGGATCATCAACGTCACCGGGCTCGGCGTGCAGCTCTCGTCGATCGCCATCGAGCTCTCGGGGGGCAAGCTCCTGCCCCTGCTCCTGATGACCATGGTCGCCTCGCTGATCCTGGGGATGGGCCTCACCGTCACCGCGGTGTACATCATCCTGGCGGTGCTCGCCGCGCCCGCCCTCGTCCAGGCCGGAGTGAGCCCCGTGGGGGCCCACCTCTTCGTGTTCTACTTCGGCATCGTCTCGGGCCTGACGCCGCCGGTGGCCCTCACGGCCTACGTGACCGCCACCATCGCCGAGACGCCGGTGTTCCGCACCGGCTGGCAGAGCTTCGTCCTGGGCCTGGTGAGCTTCCTGATCCCCTTCGTCTGGGTCTACGACCCGTCGTTGATCCTGGGGGGGACGGTGCTCGGCACGGTCTACGCCGTGGTGATCTGCGGGCTGAGCGTGGTGGCCCTGGCCGCGGGCATCCAGGGATTCTTGTGGGGCGTGCTCCCCTGGTACGAGCGGGTGCTCGCCGTGGCCTGCGGTGTCCTCATCATCCTGCCCGAGGCGGTGACCGACGTGGTGGGCCTGTCTGCCCTGGCCCTGTGGGGCGGCTATCGGTTTGTGTTGCAGCGCAGACGCGACCAGGGCGCCACCCTGGCTCCCCGGCCTGCCTGAGCGCTGCGGCGCCGTCCGGAAGGAGGCTGGCCTTGACTTCGAAGCTCACCACGCTGGAGGGCGCCGCTGCCCTCGTGCCCTCGGGGGCGTCGCTCTCCATCGGAGGGTTCACCAGCCAGCGCCACCCCACCGCGCTCCTGCGGGCCCTGATCCGGGCAGGGGTAAAGGACTTGGCGCTCTATTGCCACTCGGCCGGGAGCGACGCCGATCTGTTGATCGGGGCCGGGTGCGTGCGCCGCCTGGAAGGCGCCTACCTGGCCGACGGCGTGTTCAGCCCGATCGCGCCCAACTGGCGCCGCTTCGTCGAGGCGGGCCGGCTGCGGTTCGAGGACTACTCGAACGCCGCGATGATGGCGCGCTTCGCGGCGGGGGCGATGGGGCTTCCGTTCTTTCCCACCCGGTCCATGCTGGGAACCGATCTGCTCGCCCGGGAAGGGCTCGACGCCGAAGCGCGACGTGCAGACCCTGCCGCGGCGCCTCGCAAGGCGGCGGTGCTCGACTGCCCCTTCACGGGCGACCCGGTGGTGCTCGTGCCCGCCATCCGCACCGACCTGTGCCTGCTCCACGTGCAGAAGGCCAGCACCGACGGCCTGGTCCGAATCGAGGGCCAGGAGTTCCTGGACGTGCAGCAGGCCCTTGCCGCCAAGACGGTGATCGTCACCTGCGAGGAGCTGGTGGAGGACGAGGAGCTGCGGCGCGACCCCGAGCGGAACCGGATCCCCCCCTTCGCGGTGCAGGCGGTGGTCCACGTGCCCTTCGGGGCCCACCCCCACAACGTGCACAACTATTACGACTACGACCCCGACCACCTGACCCTCTACGCCCGGTCGGCCCGCTCGGATGACGCGTTTCGCGAGTACCTGGATCGGTTCGTCCTCGGCCCCCCCGACCACGGGGCCTACCTGGAGGCGGTGGGGGGGGAAGCACGCCTGGAGCAACTGCGGGCCCGCTCGGGCCTGGGCTATAACCCCGAGCTCAAGAGGCGGTGACGGGGGAGCGTGAGACGTGAACCGTGAGACGTGAGAGGGCGGTCGATCTCACTCCAACGGGCAACGAGCAACGCGCCACACGCGCCTCCCTTCTCCGACGGACCACGGACCACGGACAACGGACACACCCACATGACAGCCAACGACTTTTCCACCACCGAGATCATGGCCGTTGCCGCGGCGCGGGAAATTCGGGACCGCGAGGTGGTGTTCGCCGGCACGGGCCTGCCCATGCTGGGGGCGATGCTCGCTCAGCGCACCCATGCCCCGGGGCTCACGGTCGTCTTCGAGGCCGGGGGAGTCGCCCCCCAGATGCTCCACCTTCCCATGAGCGTGGGCGACTCGCGAACCCTGGTGGGGGCGGCCCAGGCCTCGGGGCTCTTCGACGTCTTCAACTACATCCTGCAAGGGGGGCGGGTCGACGTGGGGTTTCTGGGCGGGGCCCAGATCGACCGGTACGGGAATCTGAACTCGACGGCGCTGGGGGAGTACCGGCGCCCGGCGGTCCGATTCCCGGGCAGCGGCGGGTCCGCCGACGTGGCCGCCCTGTCGGGGCGCACCGTGGTGATCGCTCGCCACGAGAAGCGCCGGTTCGTCGAGCGGGTCGATTACCGCACGAGCCCCGGGTGGCTCGAAGGCGGGGACTCCCGCGAGCGGGCCGGCATCACAGGCGGCGGCCCGGCGGCGGTGGTCACCACCCTGGGCGTCGTCCGCTTCCGCGACGGCACCCGCGAGCCGTACCTGGCGTCCTTCCATCCCGGCCAGAGCGCCGCCTCCGTCCAGGACCAGACCGGCTTTCGCCTCGACCTCGCCGAGGCCGTGGAGACCCCGCACCCGTCGGCCGAAGAGCTCGACATCCTGCGCAGGGTCGTGGACCCGGAGGGAATCTTCATCAAGCGCTGACCCGCTGCCGCCCCCTGACCCAAAGCGGCACCCATGGCGGCGGCACCTCTGCCCCCTGCCCTCTGCCCCGCTAGGCGGGCTCCGACACCCGCATCTCTCCCCGCAGGCTCACCACGGCGTGGCCCCCGACCACCGCAGAGGTGGGGGCTCCGGGCTCGCCCTGCACCACCACCCGAACCTCCCCCGGCCGGTCGCAGGCCTCCCCCTGGACGAGCCGTAGAGGCACGCCCGGACGAACGGCGCGGTGGCGCACCAGATAGGCCCCCAGGGCCCCGGAGGCCGACCCCGTGACCGGATCCTCGTCCACCCCCGCCGCCGGCGCGAAGTCGCGGCAGTGGAAGGTATCTGCCTCCTCGACGAAGAGGTGAGTCGTGAGCACCCCGAGCTCCCGGTTCAGGGTGGCCAGGGCCCGCAGATCGGGCATGAGGCCGTCGAGGGCTTCCGTTCCCACCAGGGGCACCAGCAGGTGCCACAGCCCCGTGTAGGCGAGCTCCAGGGGGAGATCCGTGCGCAGGTCGTCCGGATTGAGGCCCAGCACCTCGAGCACCCGGTCGGCGGGCTCGCCGCAGGGGCGAAACGACGGTGCGGCCTGGGTCATGTCCACCCGAAGCCCCTCGGGCGTGCGCACCAGGTCGATCCCGAGCACCCCCACCCCGGTCTCCACCCGCACCCGGCCGAACGCGCCCGAAACCGACACCTCCCCGAGCTCTTCCAGCAGGGCCAGGGCTGCCACGGTGGCGTGACCGCAAAAGGGCACCTCCTGGGTGGGGGTGTAGTAGCGCAGATGGAAGTCCGCCTCCCGGGACGGGAGCACGAAGGCCGTCTCGGAGGCGTTCACCTCTCGGGCCACGGCAAGCATCTGTTCGCCGCTCAGGCCCCGGGCAAAGGGCACGACCCCCGCCGGGTTTCCCCGAAGCGGCTCCCGTGTGAAGGCGTCGACCACGTAGATCGGGCGTCTCGGCATGGCAACCCTCCTCCTGGCAAGCAAAGAATAAAAGCCTACAACCCAGCGGGCGCGACGGATGCTATCCCAAGGCGGGCAGCGGGACAACCGCGAGGGGACGGGCCGGCGTCGGCCCCCTTCCCTGGGGAGGATTCGCCGCCGGCCATCGAGGCAGGTCACATCCCGGACCCTTACCGGACCGATTTCGATCGGGACGGTGTCCCCTGTACTTCGCGCCCGTCCTGGGGAATTGAGGCATACCCGACCTGGGCATCCTCCGGGACCGGTTCCCCTCAACACGGAAATCCGATGTTCCCCACGAAGGCATCTTGGAAGGCGCGGCTCTCCGGCAGGGCGAGGTGCCGGGTCTGTTCCATGAGCGCCTCCAGGACGCCTCGCAAATGGCTATCGAGCAGGAGGAGCCCCGCGCCCAGGCGGCTCGTGTTGCCGGCGAAGGTCACTGTGTCCGCGAGCCCCCGGGGCAGCAGGCCGATGGCCTCCAGGCTCTCCGGCCGCAGGTGGTAGCCGAAGGCGCCGGCCAGGACGACCTCCCGCAGCTCTTCCGGCCGAACCCCGGCTTCGGCCAGGAGCAGGTCGACGGCGGTGCGCAGGGCACCCTTGGCGAGCTGGAGCTGGCGCACGTCCGCCTGGGTCAGGAAGACGCCGTCCGCCAGGCGAAAGGCCGGTTTTCCGTCCCGCTCCGCCAGGCGCTCGCGGGCGCCGGGAGCGACCCGGCCCGCCTCGGCGGGCCGCCGCAGCCGGCCGCTCGGCTCCAGGGCCCCCAGGCGCAGCAGGGCCGCAACCGCGTCGATGAGCCCGCTGCCGCACAAGCCCCGGGCGGGCCCGCCGCCGACCACCCGCACGTCTACGGTCCCTCCGTCGGTGTGCACCGCCTCGACCGCGCCCGGGGCCGCCCGCATGCCCTGGGAGATGCCCATGCCCTCGAAGGCCGGTCCCGCCGCCGCCGAGGTGACGAGCCACCGCCCCCCGGCGCTCAGGGCGAGCTCGCCGTTGGTGCCGATGTCCACGAAGAGCAGCGGCCCCTCCCGCTCGAAGAACCGGCAGGCCAGGAGCCCCGCGCTGATGTCGCTGCCCACGAAGGCGTGGGCCACGGGGGGCACGTAGACCCGGGCTGCCGGGTTGAGGTCCAGCCCGAAGCGGGCGGCAGGATAGCTTCGCCCCCCGGCGATCCCCACCCGGAAGGGCACCCGCCCCAGGGGCGCCGGATCGATCCCCCCGGCGAGTTGGAGCATGGTGGTGTTGGCCCCCAGCACCGCATCCACCACCTCTCCGGCGTCCGCGCCCGCTTCTCGGCAGGCTTCTCCGATCAAGCGGTTCAGCACCCCGCGCACCGCGGCTGCGAGCTCGCCCAGCCCCTCCTGCGTCGACCCCTTCTGAATGCGGCTCAGCACATCGTGGCCGAAGGCCGTCTGGGGGTTCAGGGCCGAAGCCGTGGAGAGCTCGCGGCCCCCGGCGAGGTCCAGGAGGGAGACCACCAGGGTGGTGGTGCCGATATCCACCGCGAGCCCCTTGGGCGCGGTCGGCGAGCCCCACCCGGGGAGCGCCACGGGCTCTGCACCCTCGTACTCCAGCCACGGGGCGCCCCTCTTCCACCTCACCCGGGCCGCGGGGGCGAGGCGGCTCGCGGAGAGCCGCTCCCCCTCCAGGATGCGGGCGTCCAGCAGGGCGTCGGCCGGAAGGTGGATCGCGAGGTCGCCCTCCGGCACCAGGAGGCAGGCCAGGCGCCATCCCTCCCGAACCTCCCCGGCCAGGAGACGGCGGTGGGGGGTTTCCGGAACGCCCTGGGGCTCTTCCACCCGCACCCGGCACTTGCCGCACACCCCTTCTCCCCCGCAGGGGCTCTCCAGCTCGATCCCGGCGCGGCGCAGGGCCGCGAGCACCGACTCGCCGGGAGCCAGGGGAATCCTGGGCCCCGAAGGGGCCACCCAGAGCGACGCCACCGCTGCCTCCTTTCTCCCGTCTGACCTCGGCAACCCGCCGGGGTGAAAAATTTCGGTCGCAAAAGCGCAAACTTCCTGTCGTAACGGCGCCGGCTTGCGAAAGGAGTTTTTCGTTATGCCGAAGCTTGGAGCGGCCCCGGCGGCCCCAAGCTTCGCCCCGGGCCTGGATCCACCGCCGTCTCGAGGAACGCCGCGTCGCCGTGGCACGGGCCTTGCGAGGGGAGACGGGCATCACCCCAACCGCCCCCGCCACTCCACCTTACGGAGGCTCATCCATGGAAGCAAAGGCAGCTTCGTCCCGCGTCTTCGACCCGGCGGTGTTCTGGCCCTCCGCCGCGGTCACGGTGGCCTTCATCCTCTGGGCCGTCGCGTTTCCCGAGAACATGGGCACCACCATCAACGCGGTCTTCGCCTGGACGACCAACGAGTGGGGCTGGCTCTACCTGCTCACGGTGTTCCTCCTGGTGGTCTCCTCCCTGTACCTCATGCTCTCGGACTTCGGGAAGATGAAGCTCGGCAAGGTGGACGACCAGCCCGAGTTCTCGAACTTCTCGTGGTTCGCCATGCTCTTCGGCGCCGCAATCGCCGCGGGGATCGTATTCTGGGGCCCGGCGGAGCCGGCCTACCACTACATGACCCCGCCGCCCTACTTCGGGGGCGAGGCCAAGACGGCCGAGGCCGCGGCCAACGCCATGACCTACTCGTTCTTCCACTGGGGGCTCTCGGCCTGGGCCATCTACCTCATGCTCACCGTGCCGCTGGCCCATGCGTGCTTCACGAAGAACCTCCCCTTCCGGTTCTCCAGCGCCTTCTACTACGTCTTCGGCGACCGCATCCACGGCCCCCTGGGCAAGGTCCTCGACATCTTCGCCGTCTTCGCCACCCTGGGCGGCCTGGCGACCACCACGGGCCTGGTGGCCCTGCAGATGGGCAGCGGCCTCAACTACGCCTACGGGATCACCCTGGGAGCCTCGGGCACCTACATCCTGATCGGGATCCTCACCGCCATCTTCACGATCTCGGTCTACACGGGGCTCCAGAAGGGCATCAAGCTCCTGGCCGACTGGCGCATGTACGCCACCATCGCGGTGTGGTTCTTCGTGCTCCTGGTGGGGCCGACCCGGTACTTCTTCGATCTCTTCACCAACTCGCTGGGGGACTACCTGCAGAACTTCGTCGCCATGAGCCTCTTCACCGAGCCCGGCGCCGAGAGCAAGTGGATCGGCGGGTGGACCGTGTTCTACTGGGCCTGGTGGATGAGCTGGGCGCCGTTCGTGGCGGTATTCATCGCCCGTATCTCCCGGGGCCGGACCATTCGGCAGACCGTGGCCGCCACCCTGCTGCTGCCGACCCTGGCCGACTTCCTCTGGTACTCGGTGGTGGGCGGCGCGGGCATCCACTTCGACGTCACCCAGACCATCACGGACCACGGGGTGGAGAGCGCCATCTTCGCCATCGCCCAGCACCTGCCGCTGACCCAGGTGCTGGTGGTGGGTCTGATCGTCCTGATCGGCGTCTTTCTCCTCACGAGCGCCAACTCGGCGGCGCTCGCGCTCTCCATGTTCGTCTCGGGCCACGAGACCCCCAACCGCAATCTGCGGGCCTTCTGGGGCATCGCGCTCGGCGGCGTGGCAGCGGTGCTGGCGGCCACCGGCAGCCTCAAGGTGATCCAGACCGCCTCCATCGCCACGGCCTTCCCCCTGATGTTCCTGCTCCTCCTGGTCATCTACGGCACCTTCAAGGGCCTGAGCGCCTACCGGGCGGAGGTGGCCGGCAGCGCTGGCACGAACCGCAGCGTCGACTAGAGTGTAACGCGTCTCACCTCTCGCGCCTCACGGAGAAGAGCCATGTACGACCGCATGCACGAGTTCACCAAAGAGCAGCTCGACCGCCTCCACGCCGCCTCGATGCGGCTGCTCGGCGAGACCGGGATCGCCTTCAACGAGCCCGAAGCCGTGGAGATCTTCGCCCAGCACGGGATCAAGGTCGACGGCAAGAAGGTCTTCCTGGCCGAGAAGGACGTTCGGAAGGCCCTGGACACCGCGCCCTCGCGCTTCACCATCACCGCCCGCAACCCGGCCAAGAGCGTGGCCGTGGGGGAGGACGACTTCGTCCTCGCCCCGGGCTACGGCGCACCCTTCGTCACCACGGCCGAGGGGGTGCAGCGCGAGGCGACCATGCAGGACTACGACAACTTCTGCAAGCTGGTGCAGACCTCCAAATACGTGGACATGAACGGCTTCATGATGGTGGAGCCCTCGGATGTACCCTCGGCCACGGTCCATCTGGACATCCTGTTCTCCAGCATCGTCCTCTCGGACAAGGCCTTCATGGGCAGCCCGGTCTCCCGCCAGGGGGCGCTCGACGCCCTGGAGATGGCGGGGATCGTCTGGGGCGGAAAGGAGCACATCAAGAACAAGCCGGTGATGATCTCGCTCATCAACTCCCTCTCGCCGCTCCAGTTCTCGGACGAGATGGCGGGTTCGCTGATCGAGTTCGCCCGGTACGGCCAGCCCTGCGTGGTGGCCGCCCTGATCATGGCCGGTTCCTCGGGACCGGTGACGATGTCCGGGGTCCTGGCCGTGCAGAACGCCGAGATCCTGGCCGGTCTCACCCTGGCCCAGCTGATCAACCCGGGCACCCCCATCGTCTACGGGAGCACCTCCTCGGCCATCGACATGAAGACCGGGGGCCTCTCCATCGGCGCCCCGGAGCTCAGCCGGTTCGTCTCGGCCACCGCCCAGATGGCCCGGTACTACGGCCTGCCCAGCCGCAGCGGCGGCAGTCTCACCGACGCCCACGTCCCCGACGCCCAGGCCGGCCTGGAGTCGGCCCTGGCGCTCTCCACCGCGGCCCGCAGCGGCATCAACTTCGTGCTCCACTCCTGCGGCATCCTGGGCTCCTACATCTCCATGAGCTTCGAGAAGTTCCTGGTGGACGAGGAGCTCTGCGGCATGGTCCGTCGGCTCCTGCGTCCGGTCGAGGTGACCGACGAGTCCATCGACCTGCCCATGATCCAGAAGGTCGGGATCGGCGGCCAGTACCTCACCCAGCCCAAGACCTTCAAGCTGTGCCGCACCGAGTTCTTCCTGCCCCAGCTCGCCAACCGCCAGAACTACCAGGGCTGGACCGACGCCGGAAAACAGCGGGCCGACCAGCGCGCCACCGAGGAGCTGCAAGCGCGACTCGCCAAATACGAGAAGCCGGAGATCGACGCCGGGGTGGAGCGAGCCCTGTCCGAGTACGTGTCCCGGCGCAAGAAGGGCTGAGGCCCGGAACCCCAGCTCTCCCCACCCCCCGATTTCGACGAGAGGAGGACCCATGCCGCTTCGCAAAGCCCTGGACGCCCGGCTCAACCAGAAGGTGTTCCTGGCCTCGGCGGCGCTCACCCTCCCCTTCGTCGTGGTCGGGGGGCTCTTCCCCCCGCTGATGGAGAAGGCCAGCAACGCGGCCCTCTCCTACCTGACCGGCACCTGGGGCTGGCTCTACCTGGTGAGCGTGAGCCTGTTCGTGGTGGCCGGCCTGGCCGTGGCCCTCTCTCCCCTGGGGCGGGTCCGCCTGGGCCGGGACGGGAAGCGCCCGGAGTTCAGCCGGGTGAGTTGGTTCGCCATGCTGTTTTCCGCGGGCATGGGGATCGGCCTGGTCTTCTGGTCCATCGCCGAGCCCATGTACCACTTCCTAAGCCCCCCCGCGGGCGAGGCCGGCACCCCGGCCGCAGCCCGGCTGGCCTCGAAGATCTTCTTCTTCCACTGGGGCGTCCATGCCTGGGGCACCTACGTCGTGGTGGGGCTCGCCATGGCCTACTTCCAGTTCCGCCAGGGGCGCCCGGGCCTGATCTCCCAGTGCCTGGTGCCGGTCTTCGGCGAGCGGGCCATGGCGGGCTTCGGCGGGGGGCTCATCGATGTGCTGGCCATCTGGGCCACGGTGATGGGCGTGGTCACTTCGCTGGGGCTCGGCGCCCTGCAGATCACCAGCGGGCTCTCCGCCAGCGCGGGCACGTCCACCGGGCCCGGGGTCACGGTGGCGGTGATCGCGGGCATCACGGCGCTCTTCATCACCTCGGCGGTGTCCGGGGTGGAGCGGGGCATCAAGTACCTCTCAAACCTCAACGTGGTCCTGATGCTGGTCCTGCTCGGCTTCTTCCTGGCCTTCGGCCCCACCGCATACCTGGTGGAGACCTTCGGCCGGACCCTGGCGGACTACCTGCGGGATCTAGTGCCCCTGTCCGCGAGCACCACGCTCTTCGGCAACCCCGGCTGGACCAAAGCCTGGACGGTCTTCTACTGGGCCTGGTGGCTCGCCTGGGCCCCCTTCGTGGGCGCCTTCATCGCCCGGATCTCCCGGGGCCGCACGGTGCGGGAGTTCGTTCTGGTGGTGATGGTGCTCCCGGCGCTCTTCTCCTTCGTGTTCTCCAGCGCGCTCGGCGGCACGGCGCTCCACATAGACCTCTACCAGGGGGGTGGGATCGGCGAGCTCGTCCAGTCCAGCCTGGAAGGGGCGCTCTTCGAGACCCTGCACCACCTGCCCGCCTACGGGCTCCTGGCAGTGCTGGCGAACCTCTTGATCACCTCCTTCTTCGTCACCTCGGCCGACTCGGCCACCTGGGTGATCAGCTCGTTCACGACCCGAGGCGCCCGCACGGCCGACAAACGGCTCACCGTGTTCTGGGGTCTGACCCTGGGCGCGGTGGCCTCGGTGCTCGTCTACGCGGGGGGGCTCAAGGCGCTCCAGACGGCGTCCATCCTGGGCTCGTTCCCGTTTCTGTTTGTCATGTTCCTGCTCGTCGCCGCCACGGTCCGGGAGATGTGGCGGGAGACGCGCGCGCCCCCCGCGACCGAGCTCCCGAAAACCCAAACACCCTAACCCGAGACAAAGGAGACGCAACCATGGCCATCCAAGACATCTTCACTGCGGTGATGGACTTCGACGAAGAGGGCGTGCCCGCCCTGGTGCGCAAAGAGATCGACGCCGGCAGCGACGTGCAGGCGGTCTTGAACGACGGCCTCATCGCCGCCATGGACGAGGTGGGCAAGCGCTTTTCCGAGGGCGAGCTCTTCGTGCCCGAGATGCTCATGGCCGCCCAGGCCATGAAGGCGGGCCTGGAGGTCATCCGCCCGCTGCTCGCCGACACCGACGCCAAGCCCAAGGGCACGCTGGTGATCGGCACCGTCAAGGGCGACCTGCACGACATCGGCAAGAACCTGGTCTCCATGATGCTCGAGGGCGCCGGCTTCCAGGTGATCGACTTGGGCGTAGACGTGGAGACCGACACGTTTCTGGCCGCCGCGGCCGAGCACAAAGCCGACATCGTGTGCATGTCGGCGCTCCTGACCACCACCATGCCGGCCATGGAGGCCACGGTGAAGACCATCGCGGAGAAGGGCCTCCAGCTCAAGACCATGGTGGGCGGCGCCCCGGTGACCGACGCCTTCGCAAAGAAGATCGGCGCCACCGGCTACAGCGAGGACGCCCCCGGAGCGGTGGAGCTGGCCCGGCGGCTGCTGGCGGCGTGACCCGGGCGGGGGGGGGCGCCCCCCACACCCCAACCCCGCCGGGCCCC
>JBFLZB010000096.1 GCA_040756475.1 Thermodesulfobacteriota bacterium | reverse complement strand
CCCGGCTCGCGTCCGCCTCCGCCCGGTTCGTCCTGCCCGGCCTGGTGGCCGTGGGAACCGCCCTGGCCGTGGGGGGAGTGCTCGGGGTGGCCGGGGGGCTCGCCGGACGAACGGCCGGAGCCGTCGCCTCCTGGGCGACCCAGGTCCTGGACAGCGTACCCAAGCTCGTGGCCGTGCTCCTGGTGGCCGCCATTACCGGCAGCGAGCTCGTCTGGATCATGGCCGCGGTGGGGACGACCTTTTCCCCCCAGGTGGCCGGGGCGATCCGCTCGAGCATCGACCGGTTGCGGGCCACGGCGTTCATCGAGGCCGAGCGGAGCCTGGGGGTGGGGATGGGCCGGGTCGTCTTCGTGCACATCCTCTGGGGTCACGCCCGCCACATGCTCCTGGCCCAGGTCACGAGCCTGCTGGCCTATGCCGTGCTCGTGGAGTCGAGCCTCTCGTACCTGGGGGGAGAGCTGGGGGTGCAGGAGCCCGCGGCGAGCTGGGGGAACATGCTCGCCCTGGCCCGGGACGGCCTCTTTCGGGGGCACCTGCTTCCCGCGGCAGCCCCCGCTGCCCTCATCTCGCTGACCCTGCTGGGCTTTGCCGTGCTGGGACAGGGACTCCTGGCGGCCCTGGAGGAGCGCCGGTGACCGAGGCGGTCCTGGAGGTGCAGGGGGTGACCGGGTTCCTGGAGGGGGCCTCGGGGCTGCGGCGGGTGCTCGACCGGGTCGGGCTCCGGGTGGCGGCGGGCCGCTCCTTCGCTCTTCTGGGGGAGTCGGGGTCGGGCAAGACCTTCCTGCTCCACTCGGTCCTGGGGCTCCATCCCGGCTCACCCGGCCTGGTGGCGGGGGAGGCGCGGCTCCTGGGGATCGACCTCTTCCAGGGCCTCGGGCCCCTGGTCTCGTGGGAAGAGGGCCCTCCCTTGCGGATCGGGAAGGACGAGCGGGCCTGGAGCCGGGCCCTGGCCCGGCGCCTGCGGGGCGTGCTGGGGCGCACGGTGACCGCGGTGCCCCAGGATCCGATCTCCGCCCTGGTGCCCTTCTGGACCGTGGGGCGGATGGTGGAGCGGGCGGTGGAACTGGGGAACCCGGCGCTCGGCCCCGGGGAGAGACGGGAGCGCGCGCTCCAGTGGCTGGAGCGGGTGCACCTGTACGGCGTCACCCAGGTTGCCCGCCGCTACCCCCACGAGCTCTCCGGGGGCATGGCCCAGCGGGTGGCCCTGGCCCTGGCCCTGGCCCCCTCGCCCCGGCTGCTCGCGGCCGACGAGCCCACCACCGGGCTCGACGCCACCCTTCGGGTGCGGATGATCGACCTCCTGGCCGAGGCGGCGGAGTCCTCCGGGGCTACCCTGTTCCTCATCACCCACGATACGGAGGCCGCCCGCCTGCTCGCCCGCGACGTGGCGGTCCTCCTGGAGGGGCGCGTGGTGGAGCAGGGTCCGGCCCGGGTCGTGCTGGACCGGAACGGGGCCCCCAAGCACCCCTATACCGGCTACCTCCTGGAGTCGGAGCGCCGGCTGCTGGGGCAGGGTCCCGAGGGCGCGCCGCCGCCGGGGGACGGCGGGCCCGTGATCCAGGGGGCCCCCTGCGGGCCCCCTGCGGAGCAGAGCTGCTCGTTCGCTGTCCTGTGTCCGCGGGCCGCGGCCGCGTGCGGCCGGGAGGTCCCCGGGCTCCAGAGGGTGGGGGAGGAGCACTGGATCGCGTGCGGGAGGGCACAGCGGTGAGCGGGTGCGCGGTGGAGGTGCGGGGGCTGCGCAAGGTCTTTCACCCGGCGGGCCTCCCGGGGTTCCGGTGGGCGGCGGACCCGGCCCCGGCGCTCGACGGCCTGGACTTTCGCTTGGAGGCGGGAGAGCTTGCGGCCCTCGTGGGGGAATCGGGCTCGGGGAAGAGCACGCTCGGCCGCTGCCTCCTGGGCCTGCTCCCCTTCGACGAGGGGCAGATTCGGGTGGGCGGCTTCGACGTGGCCCGGCTCGGGCGGCGCCACCGCCGCGCCTTTTGCCGCCTGGCGCAGATCATCTTCCAGAATCCCTACGCGAGCCTGAACCCGGCCCTGCGGGTGCGCTCCCTGGTGGAGGAGGCGGTGCGGGTGCACCGGGATCTGCCCCGGGGCGCGGTCGCGGAGGAGGCCGATCGCCTCGCGGACCTGGTGCACCTGGCCCGAGCCCGTCTCGAGGAGCTCCCCTCCCGCCTCTCCGGGGGCGAGCGGCGCCGGGTCGCCTTTGCCCGGGCGCTCGCCACGCGCCCCCAGTTCGTGGTGGCCGACGAGCCCGTGTCGGGGCTCGACCCCCCGATCCAGGTGCAGCTCGTGGAGCTCATGCGCCGCATCCATGCCCGGCGGGGTCTCACGTTTCTGCTCGTGTCCCACGATCTGCGCGTGGTGCGCAGCCTCGCCACCCGGGTCCTGGTGCTGTACCGCGGCCAGCTCGTGGAGGACGCCCCTGCCCGGGGCTTCTTCTCGGGAGGGGCACGCCACCCCTATGCCGTGGAGCTCCTGCGCAGCGCCTTCGACGCCGGCGGGTGTCGGGGCGAAGCAGAGGCAGGGGTGCGCCCGCCGCTGCAAGGGGCCGGGTGTCCCTACCGCCACCGGTGCGACTGCGTTGATCCGCAAGGGGCGTGTGCTACAATGCGCCCCTCCTTGACCCTCGCCGGCACGGGCCACCGGGTGGCGTGCCACCGGCGGGACGACGCGCGGAGAACCCCGTGAAGCGGCTCCTGCTCCTGGCTCCCCTGCTCCTGGCCTCTTCCCCGGTCTGGGGCTCGGGGTACGCAAGCCTGCTGGACCAGGGGTACTTCTACCTGAGCCGGGGGTCCACCTACGGGCCCGAGGCGGTGCGCTCCCTGGAGCAGGCCCGGGCCCTGGACCCGGAACGGGCCGGAGGGGACGGGAGGCTCCTGGGGGGGCTCGCCCGCGCCTACGCCGCCACCAGCCGCTATACCGAGGCGTTCTGGGCCCTCCAGGGTCTGGAGGCCCTGGGTCCCCTGGGCGACGAGGAGCAGGGTCTGCGGGAGCGGCTCCTGGGCGAGTCGGGCCTGGGGCGCATTCGCCTGGGGAGTGCCGTGCCCCAGCACGGGCTTCGGGTACGGCTGGAGCCGGCGCCCGACGCCCGCTTCGACGTCTCGGCCCGCAGGGTGCTGGAGCGCCTGGGGGAGCTCCTGGGGCGGGGGCTCGGGGCCGGTCCCGAAGGCGTGGCCCTGCTGGCCCCGGAGGGGCGGTACCGGTTTACCGTCGAGACTCCGATCCTCCACTGGCCCCGGGAGCCCCTGGATTTGGAGGTGTGGGCGGGGGACGAGGTGGCGGTTGCCCTGGTGCCCGTCTTTCCCGAGCCCTCCCGGTGGCGGGTGGAGCCCCGCAGCCGCTCCGTGGCGCTGGCCTGGCCCGCCCTGGAGGGCGCCGCCTACCGGCTCCTGCGCCGCCTCGGGGAGGAGGAGGTTCTGGTGTACGAGGGCCCGGAGCCGGGCCACGAGGACCAGGGCCTGCCGGTGGGGGCCGACGTGGCCTATCGGCTGGAGGTCCTGGGGCCCGGGGGCGAGCTCCTGGCGGCCTCTTCGGCCGCGGCCCGCACCCTGCCGCCGGTTTCCCAGCTCGGGGCCGAGGGCAGCCTCGGGGACGACCTGCGCTCGGAGGTCCGGTGGACCCTGGGCGCCGGGGCGGCCGACCGGGTGCGGGTGGTGCGGGAAGACACGGTGGGCGACCGGGTGGTGCTCGACCTTCGGGCCCCCGAGCCCCTGGGCCGCGGAAGGGCCGTGGACGGGCCGTTCCTGCCCGAGCCCGAGGCCCGGAAGCTTCGGTACCGCGTCGAGGCCTGGGTCGACGGGGAGGAGGTTCCCTCGGCGACAGCCCGGGCCGAGGCGGCGGTGCCCGCGCTGGTGGAGCGGGTCTCGGAGGTCGCGGAGTCCATCGATCGGGGGTCGGTGGTGGTGGGCTGGAGCACGGTGCCCCGGGACGGGGCGGCCGAGGGGTACGCGGTATTTCGCCAGCGGGGGCCGGGGGTCGAGGGGGAGCTGGTGGGCAGGATCGCCGAGCCCTTCGCCCGGGAGTTCGACTACGAGGTCTCCGATCCCCTGGCGGCCACGGCCTGGCGCCATTTCGTGGTCCCCTACGTGGGAGACCGCTACCTCCTGGACCCCGAGCGCCTGCGGGTCTCGGGCGCCGTGCCCGCCGAAGGCCTGGAGCGGCGCCAGCGGCGCGGGGAGGCCCTGCCCAACGTGGGGCTGTCCTGGGATGCCTACCCCGGGGCGCAGATGTACGCCGTCACGTTCGGAGAGCGCGAGGTCCTGGTGAAGAGACCCTACGTGGAGGCCTCCGGCCTCCAGAACCCCCTGATGGGCACCGACAACCGGGTCGAGGTCTTTGCCCTCGATGCCCGGGGAGCCCGGGTGCCCCTCCTGGTCCTGGAGCTCGCCTACCGGCACTACCCCCGGAGCCAGGGGCAGGGGGCAGAGCCGTGAAGCGAGCGGCCGCGGCAGCCCTGGCCCTGGCCCTGGCGGCTGGGGGGAACGCCGCCTGGGCCGGTTTCGGCGTCTCCCAGGTGGCGCCCCTGGCTCTCGCGGGCCTGGGCGGGGCGGGCCAGGTGGGGGATCCGCGCATCTCCTCCGACGGAGCCCATCTGTCCTTCGAGCTCCTGGGGGCGGACGGGGAGACCCTCCAGATCTACCTGGCTCCCCTGGCACATCCCGCCGGACGTCCCCCCGAGGCAGGGACCCCCGAGCTCGCCGTGCCCCAGCCCCCGGCCGACCCGTTTCGCCTGCCGGGTCCGGGGAGCCGGCCCGTGAGCGAGCACCTGAGCTGGGGTCCGCCCAAGCGGGGCCAGCCCCGCTACGCCCTGGCCGCCACGAGGGTGGCGGCGAGCCGGGGGGCGGCCCACGTGAACTTCGATCTCTACTTCTCCGAGCCCGGCCGCCGGCGCTTCCTCACCGACCACCCGGCTACCGACGCCCAACCCGCGGTGAGCCCCGACGGGGACTTCGTCGCCTTCGCCTCCGGCCGCTCCGGGCAGGGCGACGTGTACCTCTACCATTTCTTCGCCGAGGCCGAGCCCTACGTGGCGGTGAGCTTCGAGGCCGCGGGCTCCGAGCTCTACCCGGCCTGGGACCCGGCCGGAGAGCGCCTGGCCTACACGGCACAGCTCGGCGCGGAGTACCGGATCTTCGCGGTGGACCAGGTGCGCACCCTCGCGGCCGAGCCGGACCCGGAGCGGCGCAAGACGGCTGCCCGCCGGCTCACCCGGGATCTCACCCCCGGGTGGAAGGGAACGTGTCTGGCCCCGAGCTTCTCCCCCGACGGGAGACGGGTGGCCTTCTACTCCCGGGACGGCGCCAGCGGGCGGGCCGACCTGTACGTGGTGGGCACCGAAGGGGGGGCGCCCCGCCTGCTCCTGCGGGGTGGGCTTCCCGAGACCCGGGGCGGCCCCCGGTGGTCTCCCCGGGGAGACGGCCTCTTCGCCGTGCGGGAAGACGCCGATCGGCTCAATCCCCTGGTCTGGGTGCCCCTGGCCGAGGCAGCCGAGCCCTCGGAGCTCGACACCGGAACCCAGCTCAACGCCGACCCCTTTGCCGTGGCCCAGGGCGACGCCCTGCGCCTCTTCTTCACCGCCCAGGGCGGCGGCGACGCCGGGGAAAAGCGCTGGCGCCGCATCTACTCTGCACTCCTCACCTCCCCGGGGGAAACTCCCTGATGCTCGACGACACGATTGCCCGTTACGATCCCCTGGAAGCCGTGATGCAGATCGCCGACGCCACGGGCGTCGATGTGCGGACCGTGGCGACCGTGCTGGAGGGGGAGATGGACTACCTGGGGTGCCTCGGCCTCCTGGACGAGAGCGACGTGGACGAGGCCGGCCGCGCGGAGCTCGATGGGCTCAAGCGCGCCAACGCCGACCTCCTGGAAGCCAGCGACGGGGAGTACCACCTGGAGGCCGCCATCTCCTTCATCCAGCGCAACCGCGGCATCGAGAAGGACACGATCGAGCGGGTGGTGGAAGCCAACTACCGCTTCATGGAGGAGCGGGGGTTCCTGGACGAGGAGTGGGGCGAGGCCTAGCCTCGGACCGCCGAGGGGAACGGGGGGGACGGGGGCCTCCCCTCCGGCGGCGCAGGATACCGTGAGGGTTTCGAGGTCCGTGGCATTCCCGGGAGGGAGGGGAAGGGCGTCTCCTGTCTGGAAGGGCATGGCCACAGCCGCCTGCGACGCCTACGGGGAGACCCCCGTCCCCCCCCAATCCAGATAGGTATCGGAGTCGGAGTCGATACCGGGAGGGGAGCGCGGCCCTCAGGGATCTCCCGGAGTCCCTTCCGGCGGCGCGGCCTCCAGGCCGGCCAGGGCCCGCTCGTAGACCCCCAGGACGGCGGCGGAGAAGAGCACGAAGCGCACCTCTTGGAGCCGGCTCCCGGCGCCCAGGTAGGCGGCTACGGTGCCCAGGGCGACCCGGGCCGCTTCTTCCACGGGGTAGCCGTAGGCCCCCGTGGAGATGGAGGGAAAGGCCAGGGTCTCCAGGCGGTGGTCCTCCGCCAGGCGCAGGCTCTCCCGATAGGCGCTGGCCAGGGTTTGGGCTTCCCCTCGAGTGCCGCCGGCCCACACGGGGCCGACCGTGTGGATGACCGCCCGGGCCGGCAGCCTCCCCCCCGTGGTGAGGACCGCCTTTCCCGGCTCCAGGCGCCCGATCTCCTTGACGACGGCCTTGCACTCCGCCAGGATCTGCGGGCCGCCGGCCCGGTGGATCGCGCCGTCGACCCCGCCGCCGCCCAGCAGCGAGGGGTTGGCCGCGTTCACCACGGCGCCGACGGCCTGCCGGGTGAGGTCGCCCTGCACGAGGACCAGGCGGGTGTTTCCGAACGTCCGTTCCACTTGCGTCTTCCCTTTCTCCCAAGCCGGGGTGCCCCTGCGTTCTCCGTTGCGCCCCTTTCTACCGCTGGGGGCGAGGAAGGCAACCTCCCGGCCCAAGGACTCCCATGCCCCGATCCCCCGCTCCGATCCGCCCCACCCTGGGTGAGGACGACGAGCTCTTCTGCGACGTGCCCTGGAGCTTCGCCCTCCAGGTCTTCCTGGAGGGACTCCGCCCGGCCCGCCGGGACCTTCTGGTCGACCCCCTTCTCGCCGAGCCCTGGTCCTGCGATCCCGACCGCTGCCGGCCGCTCCTGGGCGCCAACCTGTGCTGCAAGGTGGAGACCCGGTGCGAGCACCTGGAGAGGGAGGCCTGCGCCGTGCACGAGACCAAGCCCTTTTCCTGTGCCCTCTTCCCCCTCGATCTCCTGCGCGTCAACGGGGTCCGGGTAGTGACCACCCCCAGGAATCCGCTCTTCTTCCAGACCGGCTGGAGCCGCTACGACCGGGACATGCTCCAGTGCTTCGAGGGCCTCCCCCGAGGGACCGCGAGCCTCTTCGCCGCCCAGCGCGACGTGCTCCTGCGCACCTTTACCCGCGCCGAGGTCCGGCGGATGGAGCAGGTCCTGGGGCTGCCCGACCCGGAGGGGGAGGAGGGCAGGGGGCAGGGAGCATAGAGCAGGGAACAGGGAACAGGGAACAGGGAACAGGGAACCGGGAACCGGGGGCGTTGCGCTGCCCCCGGGGCTCAGCGGCCCCGCACTGCCACCGCGTCGTCCACGAGGCGGTCGGCCTCCGCGAGGACCTGTCGAAAGGCCCCCTCCAGGACCCCGCCGTAGTCGTAGGCCCAGCGGTCGTAGTCCTCCCAGGAGATCACCTCGACGGCTTCCCGGGTCACCGTCTCCCGGGCAAGGGTATCGCCCCCGGACGTTACCGCCACCACGGCGGTGAGCACGGCCCGCTTGGTGATCTCGTAGGGGATCGAGAGGTCACCCCCATCCCGGTCGAGCCCTCCGAAGCGCCGAAGCCGGGCAAGGGAGCCCTCGGGGCCGCCGGCGGAGGCCAGCAGGAGCTCGGGGCTCGTCCGGGGAAGGGCCGCTCGGTACCGCCGTTCCCGGTCTCTTCTCCCGATCTGGTGGTAGCCGGTGGTGAGCGACTCCAGGTGCACGGTCAGCACGAGCGGCGGGCTTCCCGCCCCGGACTTGCGTCGCGCATACGCTTCGAGGAGCCGGCCGAAGCGGCGTTCGAGCCGATATCCCCGATAGGTTTCCACCGGCCCGGTCAGGACGTAGTAGGGGTCTGAGAGGGCCGAGGTCAGGCGGGCTTCCACGGGCACGGGCGCGGGGAGCACGGCGTCTGCCTGCGCGGCCGCGCCGCCGGGCACGAGTGCCATCCAAAGGGCTGCGGCGGCTCCCGCCACGGCACGGAACCGGTTCTTCGCCATGTCCGCACCTCCTTTCGGGTTGGGGTACGGGCCTGACGACAGTGTGGGGCCGCGGGAGAGCGACGGCAAGGGATGGAGGCGGAGCAACCGGAGGGTGCCGCGTCTGCCCCCCGCTTTTCGAAATCGGTATCGGTATCGGGTCTCGACCCGCAGCCGCTTGGAGCTTCGATCCCGATTTCGATCCCGATCCCGATCCCGATACCGATACCGATACCGATACCGATGGACACCGAGGTGGACGAAGCTCTCAGGCCTCCGCCGCCGCAGGCCGTGCCGCGGCGGACCGCTGCAGGGCCTGGGCCACCCGGTCGGGGGGGGCCCCCGCCACCGCGGGAAGGACCGCCTCGCCCGCCCAGTGGGCCACCAGGGCTTCGCGCAGGTCCCGAAGGCTTCGGGCGAGGGGGTCCTGCTCCTTGCCGCCCAGGAGGACCTCGGTGAGGCCCCACTCCCGGGCCGCGAGCTCCCGGACCCGGGTGCCGCACCGGGCAAAGGCCTCCCGCAGCCCCTGGCCGGTGGGCTGGATGCGGCGCTTGTGCTCCCGGGAGACCTCGGCGGCCGTCCCCAGGATGACGAAGTGCTCCACGTGGGAGAGCACGCCCTGGGTGAAGGCTGCGTCGGGGCGGAGGCCGAAGTCCGGGGCCAGGGCCTGGGCGGCGTGGGCCAGGCCGAGGGAGAGCTCCGAGAGCCAGCTGGCCTCCCGGGCCAGGGTGCCGCCCTGGAGGACCTTGCCGTGGAGGTGGGTCACGATGATCAGGCCCCGGAGCTGGGTGAGCCCGATGCGCACTACCGCCGTGCGCACGCTCGTGGTTGCCGAGCCGAACCCGTAGTATGCCGAGTTGGCGATGCGCAGCACGTCCATGCTGAGCCCCGGGTCCGCCTCGAGCACCTTGGCGAAGCGGCTCGCGCTGGCAGAGGGGTCCGAGAGGAGCCGAGAGATCTCGAGAGCCGCCTGGGGCAGGACCGGAATCCGAAGGGCCTGCTCCCGCAGCAGCTTGAGCACCCCCGAGACGAACAGCCGGTCGTCGGGCGCCAGGGCCTGCAAGTCCTCCGACGGCTCCGGGTCCCGCAGGCCGGCGTAGAACGCCTGTGCGTCGGCTCCGAGCGCCGGCGCCGCGGCTTGGGTCGCTGGGCGGGGCTCTTCCCGGGGTTTCCGGTCCGCCTCGCTGTCTTCGGCGCGGGGGGCGCGCTCCCGGCTCTCCGGTGCCGCCGGGGCGGGGGCCCGCCTTCCGAACCCGAACAGCGCCTTGAGTTTCTCAAGCATGTCTGCCTCCCCTGTGTTCCCGGGCCGGGGCCCGGCATTCTTCGGACGTTTCCCCTTCGGCCCACTCCCCCAGGATGTCGCGGTGCAGGGGGTCTTCGGGCTCCAGCGTGCCCAGGTCTCCTCCCCCGAGGCGCCGCAGGGCGGCGGCACGGGCCCCCTTGGCGCCCTCCTGGCGGATGAGGAGGTGCTGCCTCTCGGCGCTGGCGACCCACACGGGCTCGGCCCCGGCGACCCGCATTTCCCGGATTCGGAGCTCCGGGGGGGCGAGCTCCTGAACGGCCTCCCCCCAGGCCCGCCGGCTCTCCGCCCTGCGCGCGCGGACGCCCCCGGGGCTGCCGGCTCCTTCGACGTTGGCCAGGAAGTAGTGGAGGAGGTCCCCCGTGTTTCTCCCGATCTCCAGGCGCCCGTCCACCGGCCGAACCCCGAGCCGGCGCGCGGTCTCTGCCAGGGGGCGGCACTCGTCGCGCAGGGCGGCGGGGTCGTAGTAGGAACCCAGGTGCCGGTGCACGGTTGCGTCCGCCCCGGCGAAGGCCGCTGCGTACAGGCCTGGCATGAGCCGGGGAGGAATGTCGAACACGTAGAGCCTCCGAGCCCGGGTTCCCTCTCGCCGCAGGGCCAGGGCGAGGTCGCGGGCCGAAGGGTGCCAGCAGACGCGCCATGCCCCTTCGGGGGCATCACGCCGCGGCCGTGCCGTCGCCGCCATCCGGGGCCTCCTCGGGTCCACCGCCTCCGGCCTCCCCGGTGCGCGATTCCGCGTGCCCCTTGCGGATGCCGCCCCGGCGCGAGTTTCTTCCCAGCCTCACGCCGCGCCCTGCCGGAGTGCGAGACTCAGGAGATCGGCCAGGGTGGCCAGGGTGGCCACCTCGTCGTCCGAGAAGGGCTCGTCGCCCCGGTCCCGGTCGGCGTAGAGGACCCCCAAGGCTTTGCCCTCGTGCCCCAGGGGCAGGACGGCAAAGCACGGCACGTCGAAGAGCCGGGCCTCCTCGGGGCTGAGGAGGCGGGCGAAATAGGGCATCTGGGTGTCGAAGACGTGCACGGGCTCCCCCGTGCGCAGGACCGCACCCAGCACGCCCCCGCCGGACGCACCGAAGCGAAAGTCCTCCAAGAAGGCCGGAACCACGTCTCCCGAACCCCAGCGCCCCTGCACCCGGCCGCTCCCCGGATCCCACAGGGCGACCACCGAGCGCCGGGCCCCCGCGGCCTCCCGGGTGGCGCGCAGCAGGCGGTCCACGGCCCTTCCCTGGGCGCCTCCCCCGAGGAGCAGGGCGTGAACCTCACGAACGGCCGCCAGCTCCGCGTCCCGCCGCTCGTCCCGGCGGCGGCGCCCCTCGGCGCCGTCGAGCTCGCCGTGGAGCCGGCCGTGCTCGCTTTCGAGCCAGAGGGCGTATTCCTTGAGGTCGGTGAGCTGGATCTCGAAGAACCCCGCGTACTCCTCCATGCGTGCGGGCAGGGCCTGGATCATCTCCAGCACGCGTCCCACGGGGCGGCGCACCAGCCGCGCCACCCGGGCCGCGAGCTCCCTGGGTTCCAGGTGCTCGCGCCACCGGGGAGCGGCCAGGCTCTTGGCCACCCCCACCAGGAAGGCCATGCGGTCGGGGCCTTCCTCGGGCAGGGCGGAGAAGTGGCGATGGTGTCCTTCGAGGGCGCGCTCGAGCACCGGGGGGAGCTGCCAGCGCCGCGCGAGCTCCCCGGCCAGCTCCGCGTGGTTGACCCCGAAGGCCCGGGTCTCGGCGGCCAGGAGCGCCGGGCCTTCCAGCCCCGAATCGTAGATGCCGGCGGACTGCTCCGGGTCGTGGGCCGCCAGGACGAGCTTGCCCACGTCGTGGAGCAGCCCCGCCACGAAGGCCTCCTCGGGCACCCGGCCCCCCACCAGCTCGGCGAGCCCCTGGCACGCGACCGCGATGGCGACGGACTCGCGCCAGAAGTGCTCGTGGACCTTGCGGCCCCGTTCCAGGGTGGAGAGCAGGTTGTACGCGCCCACCGCCAGCGCGATGGCCCGCACCGACTCGAACCCCAGGAGCACCACGGCCCGGGAGACGGTGGTGATCCGCTGTGGGCACAGGGTGTACTGGGCCGAGTTGGCGATGCGCAGGACCTTGATCGTGATGGCCTGGTCCTTGAGGATGACCTCGGCGAGGTCCCCGGCATCGGCCTCGGGGTCGGACGCGACCCGGGAGATCCCCACCAGCACCTGGGGCAGGCTCGGCAGGTCCCGCACCTGGTCGAGGAGGGCGAAGCGCGCGTCCTGGCGCGGCGAAACGTCCGCTCTGGTCATGGGGCCCCCGACTCCTCGTCCAGGTAGAGCTTGACGCTCTCGAGGATTTCGCCGAGCCGCTCGGGAGCCATCTCGTAGGCCTCGAGCAGCTTCGCCGGTCGTTCCGGCAGGCAGCTCCCCACCCCGGGGGCGACCCCCCAGGCCAGCCACTCGCCCATCACCACCAGTCGGCCCAGGGCGGAGGGCTCGGCCTCGTGGTGGGTCCCCACGGCCCCCGAGAGGGCCGCAGGGATCTGCCACCGCTCCAGGAGCACCTGTCCCAGTCCCGCGTGGTCGAAACCCAGCGCCGCCCGTTCGGCGCCGATGCCGTCGGAAGCCGGGTCCGCGTAGATTCCCGGGAACCGGGCGGCCAAAACTCCCTTGCCCAGGTCGTGGAAGAGACCGGCCAGGAAGGCCTCCTCCCGCTCCAGGGCTCCCTTGCCGAGCTCCTTGGCGAACTCCCGACACCCCACCGCCGCGGCGAACGAGTGGCTCCAGAGCTGCTCGGCGAGGTCGCCGGCCGCAGCGATGACCCGGTGGGCCGCCGAGCTCAGGAGCAGGGTCTGGATGGTGCGAAATCCCAGGACGACGACCGCGTTGGAGAGGGTGGTGATCTCGCGGTTGCGGCGGTAATAGGCCGAGTTGGCCAGGCGCAGCGCCCTCAGGGCCAGGGCCTGGTCCCGGGAGAGGGCCTCCTGGAGCTCTCCGGGCTCGGTCGCGGGGTTGGAGAGCAGCGCCAGCGCATGCTGGGCTGCAGCCGGAAGCGCAGGCAGGTCCTGAACGAGCGCGGCGATCCGTTCGACGGGCGGGGTACCCATGGGCGTCCTCTCGGGTGGCCGTGGCGGCGCAGCGGCCCTCGGCTGCCCTGATCGGCAGGAAGGCGCTGGCGCTTGACCCTTCGGCGGACGCCGCCTACCACCCCCAGGCGAGAGCCGCCCCGGCGGCGCCGGGCCCCAGGAGTAGCCCCCATCGGGGCAGGACCCCCTCTTCCCGGCTCCGGAAGAACTGCCCCTCCTCCCGCCGGTTCCACTTGTGGGCCGCGTTGACGGCGCTGACCACGTTGCCCGAGTACCAGCCGAGCTCGAAGAGGCCGAGCACCCCCGCCAGGGCCCACTGCTCCCGGCGCACCGCTTCGTAGGTGCCCCAGAGGAAGGCCGCGTTCAAGAGGAAGGAGACGGTCGCGTCCCGGGGGCGGTCGGCGTAGAGGTGCCCCGCGCCGGGCAGCACCGCCGCCAGGGTGCCCGCCGTGGCCGGGTGCTTTCGCGGGAGCGCCGCGTAGGCAGTGGCCAGGTCGGGGCGTGCCGCTTGGGCCTCGGTGCTCTTGCCGGCCCGCAGCAGCGCCAGGGTCCCCAGGGCCACCGCGGCCGGCTCTGCGCCGGGAACCAGGAGCACCCGGGCCGCTTCCTCGTAGCGCTCCCCGCGGTACAGGGCCGAGCCCAGGAGCCAGCGGGCCTCCGCAACTTCGACCCCCTCGGCCCCTTGCCCCCCCGCTGCGGCCAGCCGCCAGAAGGCCCCCGCCGCCTCGTCCCACCGGCCCGCCTGGGCGTAGGCCCGGCCCAGGCCCTCCAGGGCCCGGCCGGCCTCGGGTCCATCGGGGAAGTGGTGGAGGAAGCGCAGGTACTCGGTGGCGGCCCGGAAGCTCTCCCCGGCGGCGAGCAGGGCGTCGGCGAAGGAGAGGAGCCCCTCGGCGCTGGCCGGGGGGGGCGCCGGCGGAGAACCCGGCTCCTGGCTGGCGGCGGGGGCGGCCGCCAGGGCCAGGAGGAGCGCCAGGGCCGCCCCGGGCAGCAGGGTGCGCGCCGTCACGGCTCCAACCGCCCCCGGAGGAACGCCAGGTCGTCCTCCACCGGGGAGTAGACCTTCCACCGGCCCCCCACGAAGATCCGCGGGGCGAAGGCGGCTTCGTCCGCCTCGGCCTGGAGGCGGCCGGCGGTGAGCACCGCCCCCAGGAGCGGCCCGTGGTGGCGCACCGCCTCCAGGGCGTACTGGGAGCAGGTGGGGTGGCTGGGGCAGCGGTCGCCGTCCACCCGGCTCACGGTGGCCCGGTAGGCCCGCACCGCCCATTCGAGGGCGACCCCCGCAGCGCTGGTGGATCCCTGCGCCCGGGCAGGCGCGGCGGCCTCTGCGTCCGGCCGCCGCCACCCGGGCGGGTCCCAGGCCCCCTGGACCGGGGCGGGAGCAAGGAGGAGCAGCGCCGCCGTCCCGATGACCAGGGCCCCTGCGGCAAGCGCCGACCCCTTCATGAGATTCCTCCCGGACTCCAAGGCCGCCACCGTCGCGCCACCCCTTCCCTGCGCCGCCTCACGCTGCCCGCCAACAGCCAACGGCGAACAGCCAACCCGCCCCTCGTCAGAAATAGTACCGCAGCCCCAGGTTCACGAAGCTCTCCCCGTTGGTTCCGAACGAGGTCCGGTCGCCCACGTCGCTCAGGCCCAGGCCCACCTCGCTGGTGAACCCCAGGTGGGGCAGTCCCTGGAAGAAGTACTCGACCCCCGCGAAGGCCTCCACGGCCACCCCGTTGTCCGAGTCGCCCCGCGACCGCTGGCGCAGCCACGCGAGCCCGCCGCCGCCGTAGACGTGGAGGTTGTCCTCCTCGACGATCTTGATGAGGAAGCGCCCCCCCAGGTTGTAGAACCGCTCGTCGGGGCCGTTGTCCACGTCCACGAGGCGGAATCCCCCCAGCACCTCCACGGCGAGCTGCCGGTCCACCCAGTAGCGCACGGCCACCGAGGAGAGCCCCGAGCCCTCCGGCGCAAATCCCTTGCTGAATCCCACTCCCCACATGCCGCCCAGATCCTTGGCGCCCGCGGGCAGGGCGGCGCACAGCAACACCAGGACGACGAGCGCGAGCTTCTTCACGGTGCTCCTCCTTTCGGATGATGGTTCGGCCGGCGGCAGGCGCCGTCGGCATCGGTAGGGACGCCTCGCCGAGGCGTCCGGCCTGGAAACCCAGCCACTACCCCCGGTTCTGGCGGTACAGCAGGCGGGGCGGCTCGACCGTGACCTTGGTGTCCGGGGGCAGGCTCTCGGTGAGCCACACGTTGCCGCCGATCACGCAGCCCCGGCCGATGACCGTGTGACCGCCCAGGATGGTGGCCCCCGAGTAGATGACCACGTCGTCCTCGATGGTGGGGTGGCGCTTGGTGCCCCGCACCAGGAGGCCCCCCTCGTCCCGGGCGAACGACAGCGCCCCCAGGGTGACGCCCTGGTACAGGGTGACCCGGTCGCCGATCTCGCAGGTCTCCCCAATGACCACCCCCGTGCCGTGGTCGATGAAGAACTCCCGGCCGATGGTCGCCCCCGGGTGGATGTCGATGCCGGTGGCGCCGTGGGCGTGCTCGGTCATCATGCGCGGGAGCACGGGCACCCCCAGCCGGTGCAGGGCGTGGGCCAGGCGGTAGACTGCCACGGCGTAGAGCCCCGGGTAGCTGAAGACCACCTCGTCGTAGCTCTTGGCCGCCGGGTCGCCCCGATAGGCGGCCACCACGTCGCCGGAGACCAGCTCCCGGACGCCGGGAACGGCGTTGAGGAAATCCAGTGCCTGGCGCTGCCCGGTGTCGAGGCAGTGGGAGCACAGGCTCTCGGTGCGGCGGCACTCGTGGCGGATGGATCGGGAGATCTGGAGGCTCAGCCGGTCGAAGAGCTCGGTGGCCTCCTGGCCCACGTGGTAGGGAAGGCTCGCCCAGTCGACCTCCTGGCGCCCGAAGAAGCCGGGGAACACCAGGTCGAGCATGAGCCCGATGAGGCCCGTGACCTCCTCCTTGGAGGGGATGAGGGCGGCCTCGATGTGGGCCACGTGGGGCACCGTGCGGCAGCTCGCCACGATGGCGTCCACGGCCGCGGGGAGCTCGTCCCGGTACCGGCGGTGGTGCTCCTGGGCGGCCTGGCACACGTCCTGCTCGGCGGCGAGGTCCGGGGGGATGCAGGTTTCCTGTTTGGGGGTCATGGCTGCGACTCCTGGGGAAGCAGGCCGAGGCGGCGGGCGACGGCCTCGGCGGTGCGGCGCGTTTCGGGGGGATGGGAGACCTCGGCGGGCCAGGACCGGGGGTGGCCCTCCCCGGGGCCCTTGACGGTGGCGTCCACGGCGATCCGGCCGTCCCGCACCCGGATGTCGCGCACGGGATCGACGCTGGAGAGCGCCCTCCAGGCCAGGAGCCCCAAGTCCTCCCCGCCGGTGCCCTCCACGGCCACCGCCACGTCCACGCGCCCCGCGGCGGACGCGAGCGCCGCCTCGGCCAGGTCCAAGCCCTCGCCGGGCCGGGATTTGTCGAGCACCAGGAGCGCCAGGATGCGCCGCGCGCCGGGCAGGGGCAGCCGGCACTCCCGAAGGCCCGGAAAGCGCTCCCGGAGGGAGGCGAGGAGCTGCGCCTCTGCGGGGGGGCGGCCCCCGGCGGGGAGCTCCCCGCCGTGGCCGGGCTCCCCGGGCAGGGGGCGGGTGGCGTCGAGGCCGAGCTTGCCGCCCCACAGGGCCTGGGGGCTCGCGTGATCCAGGGCGTCGAGCACCCCCTGGGAGAACACCAGACCCTCGGGGATGGGCAGACGGTCCAGGAGTGCCCGGGCCGCGGCCCGGGGGTCGCCCACGTCCACGTCCGGGTCGAGCGCCGCGAGGATCTTGGTGAAGCTCATCTGCCCCGCCCCCCACAGCCCCTGGAAGAGCCGGCGGGCCTGCATGGGGTAGTGCTTGTCCAGGGTGAGCAGCGCCAGGTTGTGGAACACCCCCTCGGCGGGCAGGTGCATCTCCCCCACCTCGGGCCACTGGGTGCGCAGGAGCGGGCGGAAGATCCGCTCGGTGGCGTACCCGAGCCAGGCGTCCTCCATGGGGGGGATGCCCACCACCGTGGCGAAGTAGAGGGGGTTTCGCCGGCGGGTGACGGCGGTCACGTGGAAGACCGGGTAGGGCTCGGCGGGGGAGTAGACGCCCGTGTGGTCCCCGAAGGGCCCCTCGATCCGCTCCTCCCCGGGGTCCACGTACCCCTCCAGCACGATCTCCGCCGTGGCGGGCACCTGGAGGTCCACGGTCACGCACCGGGCGAGCGTCACGGGCTTTCGCCGGATGAACCCCGCCAGCAGGAGCTCGTCCACCCCGTGGGGCATCGGGGCCGTGGCGCAGTAGGTCACCACCGGGTCGGTGCCGATGGCCACCGCCGCCTCCATGCGCCGGCCGGCGCGGCGGTGCAGCGCATGGGCGCGGCTCCCGTCCTTGTGGATGTGCCAATGCATGCCGGTGGTGCGCCGGTCGTAGACCTGGAGCCGGTACATGCCCAGGTTCTGCCGCCCGGTCTCCGGGTCCCGGGTGAAGACGCAGGGCAGGGTCACGAAGGGCCCCCCGTCTCCCGGCCAGCAGGTGAGCACCGGCAGGCGCGTGAGGTCCACCGCGTCGCCGGTGTGCACCACCTCCTGGCAGGGGGGCCGTCCCCGGTGCCGGCGGGGCGGCACCCCCTTGAGCTCCAGGAGGGACGGCAGGAGCCGGAGCGCATCCCCGAGCCCCCGGGGCGGCGCCGTGGCGAGCAGCGCCCCGATGCGCCGGGGGATCTCCTCCACGTCCTCCACGCCCAGGGCCAGGCCGAGCCGCCGCGCGCTCCCGAAGGCGTTGACGAGCACGGGGATCTCGTGGCCTTCCGGGCGCTCGAAGAGGAGCGCCTTCCCGCCCCCCGGGCTCTTCATGGCGAGATCCGCCAGGGCGGGGATCTCCAGGGCCGGCGAGAGGGGATCGGGCACGCGCACGAGTTCCCCGGCCCGGTCGAGGGCCGTTACGAACTCCCGCAGGGAGGGGAAGGGGGGCATCGGGGCGATCGGCCTCGGCTTGACCGGTCCGCAGGGGCGCGCGTACCCTGCGGCCGGCGGAAAATGTGCGGAAACACGCGCAATCTAGCAGAGGGGACGAGACCCTGTCCACCCGGCGCACCGTGTACCGAGGGAAGATCGTGGACCTGGGGGTGGAGGACGCCGTGCTGCCGGGAGGCCGGCGCCTCGCCTTGGAGGTGGTGCGCCACC